>CAUDDF010000087.1:0-2634 GCA_958448275.1 uncultured Collinsella sp. | reverse complement strand
GTTCTTAAGCGGCATGTCGACAAAGTTCTGCAGCTCAGCGAACTCGATAATGCCGTCAAAGTTGGCGTCGATGAACTCCTTGGTGTAGCCGAGCAGGGCACCGTTCAGATAGATGTTCTCGCGGGCGGTCAGCTCGGGGTCAAAACCGGCACCAAGCTCAATCAGCGGCGCAATGTTACCGTGCACCTTAACGCCGCCCTCGCTAGGCTCAAGCACACCGGCGATAATCTTGAGCATCGTAGACTTACCGGAACCATTGGTGCCAACCAGACCGACAACTTCGCCGCGATGAATATCGAACGAGATGTGCTTAAGCGCTCTAAACTCCTCAAAGAACAGCTCGTGCTTGGCAAGCTTGATGAAGTACTCCTTGAGGTTGGTCAGCGACTCGGACGCCATGTTAAAGATCATGGTGACGTCGTCGACCTCGACAGCCAGAGGCTGCTCGCTGTAATCAACAACAGATTCAGTCATCACAGCACTCCTTAGATGTAGAGGATGAACTTGCGCTCGGATTTATGGAACACGGTGTAGCCAATAACAAGCGCAAGAACCGCCCAAGCGACGCACATACCAAACGTCATAAGCGAGGGCGTAGTCTGGAACAGGAAGATATCGCGCATAAACTGCAGGTAGTTATACATGGGGTTCGCATAGACCAGAATGCGCACGAGATGCGGCATTTGCGCAACGAAGTCGGTCGTCCAGAAAATAGGCGTGATGTAAGTCCACGCCGTAATGACGACGCTCCACAGATGCATAACGTCGCGGAAAAAGACCGTGAGGGCAGAGAGCATCATGCCCAGGCCCATGCAAAAGCACATAAGCAACAACAGGCAAACGGGCAGCAGAATCAGATGCCAAGAAGGCATTACACGGAACCACAGCATAACAATCGCGACGGCGACCAGCGAAAAGACAAAGTTAACCAGCGAAAAGAGCACCTTCTGCACCGGGAAGACCCAGCGGTGCACCTTAACCTTCTTAAGCAGCGGAGCCGCGCCCACGATTGACGTCAACGCCTGGTTCGTAGACTCGGACATGACGGCAAAGGTGACGTTACCGACGATCAAGTACAGCGGGTACATCTCGGGCGTAATCGAACCATTGCGGCCCTGGGCAAAAATCGTCGAGAACACGATGGCCATGACGATCATCATGAGCAACGGGTTAAGCACCGACCATGCAACGCCCAAAACACTGCGACGATACTTGATCTTAAAATCCTTGGTGACCAGCTGACGAAGGATGAACACGTCCTTCTCAAATTCGTTCTTAGCAAACGTCGCAGGCAGACTGCGAGCTTCTTGTTGCTTTGTCTGATCCGACACGGATGCAACTCCTTTACTCGTAATCGTTGACAAACGAACAGTATAGACCCGACGGGCGGGCAAACGATTCGCGCAACAAAACTGGAGAACTAACTCACATCTTAGGATGCCCGTCGCAAACGGCTATACTTTCTAACGATTGAATAATTAAGGAGCATTGAGTGAATTCTAATTCTATTGCCGTCATTATCCCCTGCTACAACGAAGCCCTCACTATTGGCAAAGTTGTTGACGACTTCCACCGCGAGCTTCCGCAGGCGACGGTCTACGTCTATGACAACAACTCGTCAGATGATACCTCGCGCATCGCAACGGAACATGGCGCCACGGTGCGCTTTGAGCCCCGACAGGGAAAGGGCAACGTCTGCCGTCAGATGTTTCGCGATATCGACGCCGCCTGCTATCTGATGGTCGATGGCGACGATACCTACCCCGCCGAGGCGGCCAAAGCCCTCTGCGAGCCCATCCTCAACGGCATGGCCGACATGACCGTGGGCGACCGCCTGTCCAACGGCACCTATGCCGAGGAAAACAAGCGTGCGTTCCACGGCTTTGGCAACAATCTGGTCCGCGCCATGATTAAATGGATCTATGGCTACAGTTTCGATGACGTCATGACGGGATATCGTGCCATGAGCCGCCCGTTCGTCAAGACCTTCCCCGTGCTTTCCGAGGGATTCCAGATCGAAACCGAACTCTCGATCCACGCCGTCGACCACCGCTGGCGCATCAAAGATGTGCCCATCGAGTACCGCGACCGTCCGGAAGGTTCCGAGTCCAAGCTCAATACCTTGAGCGACGGCATTAAAGTCGTTGCGATGATCGGCACGCTGTTCAAGGACTACCGCCCGCTGAAGTTCTTCAGCCTCGTCGCGCTTCTGTTTGCGGTGACTGGTCTCGCCCTGGGCATGCCCATCGTTGTCGAGTATTTCCAGACCGGCCTCGTTCCGCGCTTCCCCACCGCCGTGCTCGCCGCCTCGTTTATGTTCCTGTGCGGCCTAAGCCTTGCGACCGGATTCATCCTCGATTCCGTGGCAAAGGTCGAAAAAAAGCAGTGGGAGGTAAACGTGTACAGCAAATACGCCTACGATGACCAGCCCGGCCGGTCCGCCACCACGCCAAGCGAGTGAAAGATCTTCCGCAAAATACTATTGGCACCACTGCGCAGATAGCAATCAACAAGAAAAGCCGCCGTTAAAGAACGGCGGCTTTTACTCTCGAAAAGTTGATAGCGGCTAGAGCGTCTTGAGGTACTCCCCCAGCTCTTCCTCCCAGTCGGGCATGTGGAACCCGACCGACTCGA
>CAUDDF010000086.1:0-2799 GCA_958448275.1 uncultured Collinsella sp. | reverse complement strand
GGAAATGCCTTTGCCTCGCGCGACCCTGCGAAGCCGTGAGCGAGAGGGAAAGGCATTTCCCGCCCTGCGCTCCGCAGCAGCCAGCGCCACGCGCTAGTAGTTCACCACCTGCTCCTCAAAGTACGCCTTCGGGTGGTTACACACCGGGCACACCTCAGGCGCCTCGGCACCAACGTGCAGGTGTCCGCAGTTCAGGCACTTCCATACCTTCACGCCCTCACGCTCAAACACCTCGCCCGACTCGATGCGCTCGACGAGTTTGTTGTAGCGCTCCTCGTGGGCCTTCTCGACGGCGGCGACACCACGGAACTTCTCGGCGATCTCGGCAAAGCCCTCCTCCTCGGCGGTCTTGGCGAACTCGTCGTACATCGTGGTCCACTCGTAGTTCTCGCCCGCGGCGGCGTCGCGCAGGTTGTCCAGAGTGCCCGGAACGGCGCCGTCGTGCAGATACTTAAACCACAGCTTGGCGTGCTCGGACTCGTTGCCCGCCGTCTCGGCAAAGATATTCGAAATCTGAACGTAGCCATCCTTCTTGGCCTTAGATGCGTAGTAGCGATACTTGGTGTGTGCCTGGGACTCACCGGCAAAAGCGGTCTCGAGGTTCTTCTTGGTTTGGGAATTCTCAAAATCCATAGGTGTACTTCCCTTCAACACGTGCCGCCCATAGGCTTTGAGCGACCTTGTCTTTAGGATGCCCTCAAGCCGCGAATTTAAACCTTACAATCCCGTTCTTCAGATTTGAGCGGGCTACACACTCAACCAGCGATCGCCCTCGGCTCGGCAAAAGCCCTCACGCTCCAGGTCGGCTAGAATGCCCGCGACAAGCTCGCACTCGACCGGCCCGCGACCGGCTGCCGTCTCCATTTCGTTAACGCCCACCACGGCATCAGCAAGCGTTATCCCCGCCGGCCGCCCATCGCGCGCAGCCAGTAGCATGCGCACAATATGGGCGCGTTTTTGGCGACGCGAGCCCTCGAACTTGGACTGACGACTATAGCCCGCCGAGCGCCTGGACGGATTGGGCAGCGTCTTCTTAAGATACGCGCCATAATCTAGCAGCGCGTAATACCACGCGCGCGGCGTGTCGGCATCGTCTTGAGGCACGGCAAAGGGCGCGATCTCATCCGCCACCGCACCGGGGGCCGCCGGACAGGCGGCTTGAATCAGCGGCACCAGCTCGCGATCGGGAACAGCCGGCACATCGGGAAAGAAATGATGCAAAAAGACCGTGCGCACGTTGGTCTCTAGATACACACCCGGAAGATCAAACGCAAACGACCGGATACCCTGCGCCGTTGCCGGGCCAATACCAGGCAGAGCGACCAAGTCACGCGTCTCACGCGGAAACTCCCCGTCCCAGTCCTCTACAACGCGCCGAGCGGCCCCGTGAAGCGCCAGAGCGCGTCGGTTGTAGCCCATGCCCTGCCAAGCGTCCAAAACATCGGAAGGCGCGGCCTGGGCAAGCGCCTGCACAGTCGGAAAGCGATCGAGCCACACCGGCATGCGCGCCTCCACACGCGGCACCTGTGTTTGCTGCAGCATGACCTCAGAAAGCCAAATGATGTACGGATCGCGTGTGCGGCGCCACGGAAGGTCGCGATAACGCAGGACCCCTTCCGAACGAATCATCGAACGAAAGGGGTCCTGAATCATGGCTATGCTCCTTATGCGGCGCTATTCCTCCCGGTAAGCGCACGCGCAGGTGGCGTACTCGGGAAACGCTTCGCGGTCGGCGAACTTGGGATCGACGGCCGGGAACTGGCGGTGAGCGACGATGTCGCCGAGCGAAACGGAATCGAGGTAGTCGCGCATCAACGCCTGAGCTCCGGCCCACAGGGGATGATAGCAGCACGCGCCCATGCGCGCACAGTCACCATCGGGCGCGGTGCAGTCGTTCATAACCATAGGACCCTGAACGGCCTCGACGACCTGGCGGATAGTGACGTCGTCCGGACTGACCTTGAGACGCATGCCACCGTGGACGCCACGCAGGCTCTCCACAATACCGGCCTGGACCAAACCGTGCTGAATCGAGCGGGCAAACGAATACGGAACATTGACCTCTTCGGCAGCGGTGCGAACAGAAAGCAAACACTCCGGATCCTCAGCAAGCATCGCCAGCATACGAAGGGCGTAATCAGTCTTCCTCGATATGTCCATTTTTCCCCTTTCAAGGAATACGAACAGCTCGAACGAGCTCCGGGGCCGAGCTTGTGTCGAGACGCTAAATGACCGCCAGGACATCCAAATGGTAAATCGGATATCCACTGAGTGCCGCGCTTGGAGCGAAATGCATCAGATGCGGCGCACAGTGCAATTTAGTATAACCTAACCCCCTGTCTCGTAGAACAGGTGTTGCGCAACAAAGCTGTTGTTCAGACAGATATACTCATTAGATTTTACTTGCGTTCCCGAAGGCGCGGGGGTTCTGGGCGAAGATGCACCAGGGCGATCGTTCTATCGAAACAAAGCGCATCAAACGCAAAAAGCCACGTCCGAAGACGTGGCTTTAATTGCGTTGGCGGGAAGTACGGGGCTCGAACCCGCGACCTCCGACGTGACAGGCCGGCGCTCTAACCAAACTGAGCTAACTCCCCAGGCAGTCGTTCGCGTTTGTTTCCGCTCGCGTGCGCTGCGGGGATTAGTATACACAGAAGTCTGTCCGCCGCGCAACAACTTTTTTGAAAAAATTTTTCGGTCCCTCCGGGAGGGTCTCCGGGGCCGGCTGGCGCGGGTTAAGTTTGCTGCTCTACAGTCCTGCGCAAGACGGAAAGCACATTAAGTGCTTTCCTTTGCGTG
>CAUDDF010000085.1:0-3210 GCA_958448275.1 uncultured Collinsella sp. | reverse complement strand
GCCCGAGACGGGCCCGGGCTGACAATTTCGACTGTAATGGACGTTCTTAAATGACCAGTCGTTTAAGAACGTCCCCAAAAGCTCGTTGTTTGGGACAGTCTTTGGTGGTGAAGCACGGAGACGGCTTTACGAGGGGCCCCAGGTTGGCGCGAAAGAGGAGCGAAGCGTACTTGGGTACGCGAGCGACGAATTAACGCCAAGATGGGGTGGCTCGTAAAGCCGAGCGGGTTAGTTGAGCCTAAGGGCCTTCTGGATGGGCAGGTAGAGGGCGCCGACCAGAATGGCGTTAAAGACGGCGGTCATGGCAACGACGGGCAGCATGGCGGCGGCGAGCTCGCCTACCACGCCGAGCATGGCCATCTTGATGACCATGAAGATGACGCCGGAGGCAAAGGTGGTCAGGAAGGTTGCGACAATGGCGATGGCGGGCTTGATTTGACCGTTCTTGCCGGCGGCGTTGACGATGCCGGCCATGAGCATGGCGGCGATGCCCTCGGCGGCAAAATCGACGAACGGCGAAGTGGTGGTGATCTGGATCACGGCAGCCGAGATGAGGCCGATGACGAGCGCCTGGCCGATGTTGGGGCGAACGACCAGGATGGTGAGGCAGAAGGCCGAGATGATGAACTCGGGGCTGATCATGCCGCCCGAGATGCCCGAGATGGCCTTGCCGACGGTGAAGTTGAGGATGAAGCCGGCGGCGAGCAGGATGGCAAGCAGGACGAGGGCGCGGACATCGAGTTTGCCACGGTCGGCGGTCTGGACGGTGCGGGGCTGGGTGGCGGTGGTGTTCTGAGACATGGTGAAAATCCTTTTGGAATGGGAGTGCAAGAGAAAAGCGGAGGCGCGTGATGCGAATGCGATCGGGCTCGAGATAGAAAAAGGCCCCCGGTCGAAACCGGAGGCCTTCCAATCACCTAGAGCGCAAAAACAGGCGTGAGGGACTCACTGTCGACCGATCGTATTCGCATCACGCCACCACCAGTTGTTAAGAGACTTCATCGTGTTCTTCATGTCGGTGGCTCCTTTCGTGATGCCATGGCGCGGTCGCACCTAGTTGCTGTTGCGCTGCACTATAACACAGCAAAGTGTGTGCGGGGAAATCTTTTTTGAAAAGATTTCAGGCGGGTTTCCCGCCGGTCAAAAGAGCGGGCTGTGCGGGCGAGGCTGCCATTGCTGCCTCGCCCGCACAGCTAGGACGTTACTCCTTATTGCGACGGTAGAGGAAGTAACCGCCCGCGGAGATGACGGCAACGCCAGCGATGGCGAATGCGGCCACCATGCGGCCATCAAAACGATCGCCAGTGGTGGGCAGGCCGCCCTTGGTGTTCGTCTTGTTAGTGGTTACCGTGGTCGTGGTGTCGGACTTGCCAGGCTTCTCAGGCTTGGCGGCCGGCTGCTCGGGCTTAGCGGGCTGCTCGGGCTTAGCGGGCTGCTCGGGAGTGCCAGGCTGCTCAGGAGTGCCGGGCTGATCCGGGGTGACCGGATCGGTGGCAAGAGCATCCTTGGCGTAGGTGATGGACACCTTGAGGCCGTTGGTCTCGGTGTTCAGGTCGCTTGGGGTAAAGGGCTGGTCGAAGTTTTCGGCCTTCTGATAGGCGCGCATCTCCTGGAGCAGTGCCTTGCACTTCTTGTAGGTGTTCTCGGTAGCAGCCTTGCCGGCCTTGTTGGCCAGGGCGGTGCGGCCCTCGGTGGTCGTCTCGGCCAGCATGGCGGCGTCAACTTCCTTGTTCTGCTCGATAAGCTCGTTCTGGAGCGCATCGAGGTAGGCACGGACGCTGACACCAAGGGTGTCAGGGTTCTCGAAGCAGAGCGAGCTGATGTCCATGAGGACGTAGTTGATTGAGTTCTCGGGCTCCTCGTTGTACACGACGTCAGTCTGGTTGCAGTGATCGAAGGAGACGGTCTGATCGCTGAAGTACGGGCTGACCTCAGTTATCAGAGCGGAGTACAACGGGATGGCGACGGAGTACGCGGCGCGGGAGAGCATTTCCCACTGGATGGTAGCGACTTCGGGGTCATACCCGCGACGAATCTGGAAGAGGTTGATCTCGGTGTTGCGCTCGCTGCCGATGCAATAAACACCATCAGTGTTCGCGTTGAGGCCAGGGACGTTCTCGCCGCGGTTGCCAAAGGCACGAATCAGCTCAAAGGTGCTCCAGCCAGACTTGCCAGGCCTGAAGAACAGGGGCTGGATTTCGCTGACCATGGCTCCCTTTTGGTCAGGTTTTCCATCCTTCTTTACTGTGATAATGTCGTAATCTGTGCCTTCGGTCAGCTGACTACCAAAATAATCGCGGCCTTGCACATAGCGGGACCACTGGTTTACGCCGGAATCGGCGAGGCTTTCGCCATACGTTTGGGCGACATCGAATTTGCCGTCAGCGGAGTATTTGGCGAAGCCCTTCTCCACGGGCATGGACTCGATGCCCTCGGAGTGTAGGCAGTTCTCGGGGTCATCAAGGTCGACATCGTAGTTGAGGCTCCCGATATTAGGGTTGAGCGACGCGACGTCGTCAGCGAGCTTCATGGCGATCCACTGATGGGCGGAAAGTGTGGCGAACAGCCAGGTCTCGTTGTTGTCGGCGATGATGATCTGGTCGTTGGTGCAGACGCCTTGATCATCGATCAGTCTGCCGAGAAGCTCGACGCCCTCGCGGGCCGTGGCGCTCTCGCCCAGGATGATGCTGCCGTAACTGTACTCGCCCAGACCCACTTTCTCATCGATGCGGTCTGCTGCATCGGCCTCCTCGTTATAGGAAGTGCTTAGCGTGGCAGAGCAGGAGACGCCCTTCTCGTTGATTCCGGCCTCGGAATAGGCGTCGGTGCGACCCATCCAGTTGGAGGGGTGGTCGCGTACATAGCTGTAACGATAGGTAGGCTTGTTCGAAGTGTATTCAAAAGCAGATTCAATCGAGCTGTACTTAAAGCCAGGTTCGTGGGCAGGTTCGATGCCGTAGTGCTTAAGATAGCGCTTGCCAAAGTCCTCGGCGCGGCCGTAGTACGTATTGCCGTCGGCCGTATAGTTTTTGCCCATGTATATCTGCGTGCAGGCGAGCGCAGATGTCGGCATGGACATGATGGTTGCAGCTCCAAAGGCGAGGCCTATGCCTAGCTTCTTGAGCGCGTTGACGGGGTGAGTTTTCCTCATTTTCCGAGGCTTCGGTAGTTTGTGTGACAAGGGGCTAGCCTAGGCAGCAACGCTCTTCG
>CAUDDF010000084.1:0-3413 GCA_958448275.1 uncultured Collinsella sp. | reverse complement strand
CATCCGGCGCGCTCTACCTTAAGAACCGCACGCCGCTGCGTCCGCGCATCTTTGGCGGTGGACAGGAAGCCGGCCGTCGCGCCGGTACACAGGATCTGCGCACGCAGCTGGCTTTTGCCGCTGCCGCCCGCACGCTGGCGCCCCACGTGGCCCGGGAGCGCGCGACGCTACAGGCCCTGTCCGATAAGCTCTACGCCACGCTTACGGCCCATCCGCACATTCACGCTACGATGGGCGACTACGCGCAGACAGATCGTCTGCCGGGTATGGTTTCGATCTACGTCGACGGCATGGACTCCGAGGAGCTCATCATCAAGCTCGACGCCGCCGGCTTTGAGGTGTCGGCAGGCTCGGCTTGCTCGAGCGGCAGCATGGACCCGAGCCACGTGCTCAGCGCCATGGGCATTGGTCGCGAGCAGGCGTTGGGGTCGCTGCGCATCTCGTTTGATGATCGCGTGAACCCTGCCGACCTGGACGACTTTGCCCAGACGCTGCTCTCGATCGTAGGCGCCGCATGATCGTCTCCGAGCTTGAAAGTGCGCTGCTGGCACGCTATCCCAAGGCGGACGCCGAGGGCTGGGATCATGTTGGGCTATCTGTGGGTGATCCCGCTGCAGAGATCACCGGTGTTGCCTGTGCACTCGACGCAACCGAAGCCAACGTGCACCGCGCTCTCGAGGCCGGCGCCAACGTGCTGCTGACGCATCATCCCATCTACATCAAGGCGCCCGAGGCCTTTTGTCCGGCGGATGCCGCACGCCCCCAATGCAGCGCGGCGCTCTACGAGGCAGCGCGTTGCGACGTGAGCATCATATCGCTCCACACCAACTTGGACCGCTCGCACGAAGCCCGTGTCTGCCTGAGCAAGCTGCTGGGTGCCGCACCCGTGAGCTCACTGGAGCACGTGGACGACCCCGAGGCAACCGGCCTGGGCGCGCTTGCAACGCTCAACGACCCGTGCACGCTGCGCGATCTTGCCACCCGTGCTGCCACGGCCTTCGGCAGCGATCCGCGCGTGTGGGGCGACGCCGATCGCCCATGCCGCTCCATCGCCATTCTGGGCGGCTCCCTGGGAGATTTTGGTGAGCTTGCCATCGCCGCGGGCGCAGATGCTATTGCGACCGGAGAGGCCGGCTACCACGTGGCGCAGGACCTTGCCTTGCGTGGCCTAAGCGTGATTCTGCTCGGCCACGACCGCTCCGAAGAGCCGTTCGTTGATATATTGATGAACTCTGCAGTTGACGCCGGGGTCGACCCCCGTCATGCGATTAAAATACTGAACCCTTGCCAATGGTGGACTGTGACAAAAGGAGAGAACTTATGAGCGCCGGCGCTACGCTACTCAAGCTGCAACAGATCGATTTGGAGCTCGCCCGCAACAAGAGCGAACTTGCCAATATGCCGGAGCTCAAGGAGCTCGCTTCCAAGCGCAAGACCTATGTGAAGCTCAAGTCCGAAATGACCAAGCTCTACGCCCGGCGCAAGGACCTGGACATTGAGCTCGACGACCTCAACACCACCGAGATTCAGACCAATAACGCCATCGAGGCTGCCAAGAAGCGTCACGTCGACGGTTCCGATTACCGCGAGGTTCAGGACCTGGAGAATGAGCTTGCCACCCTGGCCAAGCGTCTGGACAAGATCGAGCACACCCGCAAGGATGTCGTTGTCGCCCATAAGGAGGCGCTCGACCGCGAGACTCGCGCGCAGGTCATCATCGCCAAGTTCGAGGAGGGCGTGAAGGCCGATACCAAGGCTGCCCGCGCCAAGGCTGCCGACCTGCAGGCTCAGATTGACGCCGCCACTAAGGAGCGCACTGCGCTTGCCGCCACGCTGCCGGCCGACGTGCTCACCGACTACGAGCGTCTGCTCAAGCAGTTCCGCGGCCTGGCCGTCGAGACCATCCAGGGCAACATTCCCACCATCTGCCACACCGCGCTGCAGGCATCGTCCATGAGCGACCTCAACCACGACGGTAGCGAGATCGCGCACTGCCCGTATTGCCACCGTCTGCTGGTGCTTCCCAGCAAGGAAGCTTAAATGATGGCGGCGGCATCCAACAATTCAATGCAACTTGAGGGAAAAACGATCCTGCTGGGCATTACCGGCGGGATCGCCGCCTATAAGTCGTGCAATATCGTGCGCCTGCTGCAAAAGCGCGGCGCACGCGTCAAGGTCGTTATGAGCGACCATGCCACGGAGTTTGTGGGGCCGCTTACCTTCCGCGCGCTCACCAATGAGCCGGTCGCGGTGGGCCTGTTCGACGACCCCTCCGACCCCATTCACCACATTTCGCTCGCGCAGGAGCCCGACCTGGTTGTCGTGGCGCCCGCGACGGCCAATATCATCGCCAAGATGGCCAACGGCGTCGCCGATGACCTCATCTCCACGACGCTGCTTGCCACGCCGCGACCCATCGTGATCGCCCCCGCCATGAACAATGGCATGTGGAAGGCGCCGGCAACCCAGGCCAACATGGACACGCTGCGCGAGCGCGGCGTTCACGTGGTGGGACCCGGCAGCGGCTACCTTGCCTGCGGCGACGTGGACACGGGGCGCATGAGCGAGCCCGAGGACATCGTCGAGGCCATCTGCGAGGTGCTCAATCCCGTGCCGCAAGACCTGGCGGGCAAGCGCATCGTGATCACCGCCGGCCCCACGCATGAGCCAATCGATCCGGTGCGTTTTATCGGCAATCGGTCGTCGGGCAAGATGGGCATCGCCCTGGCGGGGGAGGCTGCTCGCCGCGGTGCCGAGGTCACGCTTGTGCTGGGACCGACGTCGCTCGATGTTCCCTGCGGCGTGGAGTGCGTGCGCGTGCAGACCGCCGCAGAGATGCTGCAGGCGGCGTTAAACGCCTTTCAGACGGCCGATGCGGCCATTTGCGCGGCCGCTGTCGCAGACTACACTCCCGTATCCCCTGCGGACCACAAGCTCAAAAAGGCTAAAGAACGCCTCGATTGCATCGAACTGGTCGAGACGGTCGATATTTTGGCCGAGCTTTCGCGCCAGAAGGGCGAGCGCCGTGTGATCGGATTTGCAGCCGAGACCGATAACGTCGTGGAGTACGCCGAGCATAAATTGACCCGTAAGGGCTGCGATGCGATCATCGCCAACGATGTCTCGCGCGCCGATTCGGGCTTTGGAACTGATACCAATAAGGCCTGGATTGTAAGAACAGCAGGGACGCACGAACTTCCTGTGCTAACAAAACCCCAGCTCGCAGATACAATTTTGGACTTGCTCAAAAATAATTAAAAAAGTTCTTGCACAAGTCCAAAGTTTCGGGTTAATATACTCCCTGTTGCGAGCGAGAGCAGAGCAACAAACAAAAGCTTCGGGACGTGGCGCAGCTTGGTAGCGCACTTGACTGGGGGTCAAGGGGTCGCTGGTTCGAATCCAGTCGTCCCGAC
>CAUDDF010000083.1:0-3420 GCA_958448275.1 uncultured Collinsella sp. | reverse complement strand
TCCTCCAGGTTCACCAGATCGCAGTTGTGCATGTGCTGGGCAAAGTAATCCGAATCGTGGAAGTGGATCAGGCCCTCATTATGGGCATCCACGATCTCCTGGGGCAGCAGCACGCGCTGAGTCAGGTCCTTGGAGATCTCGCCGGCCATGTAGTCGCGCTGAACGGAGTTGACGGTCGGGTTCTTGTTGGAGTTCTCCTGCTTGACCTCTTCGTTATTGCACTCAATCAACGACAGGATCTTGTCATCGGTCGTGTTCTTCTGGCGCTTCAGGCTCTGAACATAACGATAGATGATGTAGTGGCGGGCAACCTCGTAGCAGTCGAGACGCATGATCTCGTCCTCGACCAAATCCTGGATCTCCTCGACCGAAACGGTGTGTCCGGCATTCTCACATGCCTCGGCAACGTTTTGTGCCGCATAAACCACCTGACGGTCGGTTAGACGAGAGCTCTCCTCGACCTCCAAGTTTGCGGCGCGGATGGCATTGACGATCTTATCGATGTCAAAGACAACCTCGGTGCCGCTGCGCTTGATGATCTTCATCCTCTTGCCTCTTTCGCCTCGTAGTCTCATTGCGCTTCAGAGCCAAACGATGCCCGGCAGAGCTTGCCCCTGTCTTGCGGCGCCGTCGCGCAATCTGTGTTCTCGATAAACCATAGGCCCTCATGCGGACAATCCTCGCGGCCGATCAAGCGGCTCAAAGGCGTGTCCAAATGGGGCGAATAAGGTCTTCGTTCTCTGTCCGCCATCTATCATACGACAAAGAGGCATCTATATCCTGTATTCTTTTTTTAGGTCAAACACAACATATAGTGTTTCAGCAGGTCAAAGCAATTAGTCATTTTGCAGACGCATTAAAAATGAGGGGCATTTGACAAGTCGGTAAAACGTTACCAACACGGCTACCTGCATGGCAGTTATAAAACCCCCTTAGTCAAGCCGCTGACAAATCCTACCAAAACCAAGCCGCTCACGCCAAAAGAATCCAAAAGATTATGCTTGACCAACATGTTGCGGTCACGGTCGGCCAGAACGTATGCAATCTGCCGGCACCTCTACGGGGACCTTGGATCAATATTTGGTGGCATATTTGACGGCGTGCTTGGTAGCAAAACAAAACAGCCCAGAGGACATAGCCTCTGAGCTGCGAACATTTGGTGGGCGTTAGAAGATTTGAACTTCTGACCTCTTCCGTGTCAGGGAAGCGCTCTCCCCCTGAGCTAAACGCCCAAATGGAGCGGACAACGGGGCTCGAACCCGCGACCCCAACCTTGGCAAGGTTGTGCTCTACCAACTGAGCCATGTCCGCTTACGAGGATTAATCTTACGTGATGCCCGCATCCTATGCAAGAACTTTTTTTAAAAAGCTTTGCAACGCCCTCGCGAACCTCGCGAAGACATCAGCCACCACGGAAGGCGCGGGCAAACGCAATCTCGCCGCAAGAGACCCCTACATCTCACCGAGCATGATCCAGGCAGAGCTGTCCTGCGCGAGCCTGCCGTCTGCAAGCGGTGATGAGGTGAGCAGGACCCTGCCCGCCGGCAGCTCCACGGGTGCTGCACCGAAGTTCGTCACACACGCCCAGCCGTTATCGCGGCGATAGGCGATGACGCCGCCCTCAGCGCCCTCGGCACCATCCGCAAGACCGGTGCGCCCGTCAAGATCGAGCCACGCAAGATCGTTGGCGCACCCGCGCAGCTTGCGCCGCAGCCAGAGGGCGTCACGATAGAGCGCAAGCATCGATGTCGGGTCCACTTCTTCCCTATCGGCAGCATAATCGGAAAACCATGCAGGCTGCGGCAGATGGGGCGCCGCATCGGCGTCTGCCGGCGAAAACCCAAACGATCCGCCATGCGCGGGATCGTCCGCCGCCACCCACGGCAGGGGCACACGACAGCCGTCGCGCCCCTTCTCACGCTTCGGTCCGTGCGTATTGGTCGCAGTAGGGTCTTCGAGTGCAGCCCACGGGATATCAGCCACCTCAAAAAGGCCGAGCTCCTCACCCTGATACACGTATGCCGAGCCCGGAAGCGCCAGTTCAAGCAAAAGGGCCGCCCGCGCGCGGCGCTCGCCGAGTTCACGGTCCTCGTCATAAGACGACCCGTCGCGTAAGAGCCAGTCGAGCGCAATCTGATGGTAGCGCGTCGCCTTGATTTGCGGCAGGGCATAGCGTGTCGCCACGCGCGGCACGTCGTGGTTGGAGAGTACCCAGGTCGAGGCGGAATCGGATTCGACGGCTGCCTTCAAGCCCTTCTCGATTGCAGTGTGCATGTCATCATAGGTCCAAGTGGCCTTGGCAAACTCAAAGTTGAATGTCTGGCCAAGCTCGCTGGGACGCGCGTAGAGATACTGGCGCTCGGGCAGCACCCACGCCTCGGCAACGGCACTGCGCGGCGGATTATAGCGGTCGAACACGCGGCGCCACTCGCGATAGATCTCGTGGACCTCATTGCGGTCCCACAGCGGATGGGTGCCGTCGTCAACCATGTCATCGCCCTCGGCGAGATGCCACCGGTCGAGGTCATCGCGGTCGAGATCCTTGGCGAGACCCTGCGCCACATCAATGCGAAAGCCGTCGACGCCTCGATCGCTCCAAAACGCCAGGACGTCGCAAAAGAGCGCGTGAACCTCAGGGCATGACCAGTCAAAGTCCGGCTGCTCGGGCGTAAACATGTGCAGATACCACTGACCGTCCGCAACACGCGTCCATGCGGGGCCGCCAAAGTTGGCATTCCAATTGGTGGGAGGCAGCTCGCCATGCTCGCCGCGACCATCGCGGAAGATATAACGGGCGCGTTCGGGCGATCCGGGGCCGGCGGCAAGAGCGGCTTTGAACCAGGGGTGCTGGTTGGATGAATGGTTGGGCACGATGTCGACGATGACCTTGATGCCGCGCGCGTGAGCCGCAGCGATCATGTCATCGAAGTCGTCAAGCGAGCCGAGACGTGGGTCGACATCGCAGTAGTCCGCCACATCATAGCCGCCATCGACAAGAGGCGAAGGGTAAAACGGGCTCAGCCAGATGGCCTCGATACCCAGCCGCTCAAGATAGTCCATCTGCTGGGTAATGCCCGCGATATCGCCCAGACCCGAACCAGTCGAATCCTTAAACGAGCGCGGGTAGATCTGATAGATCGCGGCATCGGACATCCATGAGCGCGAAGAAGACTTTTCTGTAGCCATGGGGCGTATCTCCCTTGCAACGAGGTTATGCGAGATGCCCACGATGATACGCCCAAAGCGGACATTCGCGGCAAACAACGCCACAGCCACGACCCAAAACGCTCGCCCCCTCTCGGGTTCGAGCCTAGGAGATAGGTACAAAAAAAGCCCGGCTACCGTAGTAGTCGGGCTGTTGCGTTTGGAGCGGACAACGGGGCTCGAACCCGCGACCCCAACCTTGGCAAGGTTGTGCTC
>CAUDDF010000082.1:0-3592 GCA_958448275.1 uncultured Collinsella sp. | reverse complement strand
CGAGATAGCCCTCCTGGTCGAAATGCATGATCTCGATCTTCTCGGTTTCCTTCATTTGTCTCTCCTTTCTGGGGTTGTTTCCACATCCCCCATGCCAACGGGCATCAAAACCCGCTTACATTCCGTAACACTCGGCCGCTTTGGCCTTAAGCGCATTGACTGACTCTTCGTAGCCCTCTGCCTTGACCTCCATTTGCTTGGAGACGGCATCAAGATACGGGTGCACGTCCCATGACTTCAGACGCTCGGCTATCATGGCCGCAATCGTCTGGAAGAACACAAGATTGGGAATTGCGCTGAGCAGCGGAGCCACCTGAGGCACCGCAACCTCGTGAGCCCTACCCTTGGGATGGGCCGTGAGCAGCACCGTTTTTGTCGTAACGTTCGATAGCGCATCAGCGATATTCGCAAGACGCTCCGACCCCTGCGGATCGTCGACGATAAACACCAGATAGCCCGGAACGATCTGCATCTCGGGACCGTGGACGAACTCCTCGCCTTCGTGATGCATGGCAGGAATCTTGATGGTCTCGCTCAGCTTGAGGGCCGCCTCTTCGGCAACGCCATAGTTGGGGCCGTTGCCGACGACCATGGCGGGCGTGTGCTCAGAAAGCTCGAGCATGTGGTCTTGGACATATGCCTCGGCGGTCTTGCACATCACGGCATTGGCCTGGATAGCCTCACGCAGGTCGTCAAGACGCTGGGCAACGCCCTTGGCGTCAATCGTTCCGCGCGCCTGACCGCCGTAAATACCAAAGAGCACCAGGTACTCAACGAGCACCTCGACGCCCAGAGTCACAAAGTCCACCGACTCGACGCCCACACCGTAGTCAAGAACGATGTCAGCGTGTTCCTTGATGGGTGCCTCGACGTTTGCCGTGAGCGCAACTGCAGCCATATCGTGTGCGCGCATGTAATCGAGCGCCGCAATCGTATTGGTCGAATAGCCACTCTGCGAAACGGCAATGTTGAGCACATGCTGCGGATAGGTGTGTTCAAAATCGACGAAGGCCTCGGGCGTCACAACGGACACCTGCATTTGCAGGGCATCTTGCAGGTAATCGCGGGCGCAATCGGCGGCATGGCGCGACGAACCCGAAGCAACGATGCGCAGCGCGTCAAAAGAACCGGACTGGAAAATATCAACGAGCTGCGCTACCAGCTCAGACGAACGCTCGAGGTTCTCCCCCATACGCACATGGGCAAGCTGAACGTAATCGAGCATCTTCATCGTCTCACCTCGTAACAAATCATTAGTATTTGATACCAATCACAGTTACAGGTTACGGCTTTTTGATACCTCTTTGTCGATTAATTTATCCCCATCGGCGAACGGTCGATTTTGAGCCCTGTAAGGTTGTATATACAGCTGACCCAACGATCAAAACTGGTTAGTTTCCCAGCCGTTATTCACAAAATACCAGCTAGTACGTATAGGTGTAGCCGCCCGTATCGCCACGATTGAAGGACTTTACATACTCGATAGCCTGACCGCTCGCGTCATAGCTCACGCATTCCAAAAGCAAAACAAGATCGCCCTGTCCCAGTCCAAGGAGGCCGGCATCTCGTGCGCCCAGCGCTTCGATATCGAGCTTTTCCTGTGCCATGACTGGCTTTCGGCCCAGCATCTCATAGGTCTCGTACAAACTGAAGACCGACACGTCAATATCTTCGATGGTTGGGAACAGCAGGCAGGGAATCAGCGCCGTCTCAATCGATACGGGGCTACCGTTTATGCAGTTCAGGCGTCGAACGGAATAGAGCAGGTCGTCCTCGGCGATGCCAAACAGGTCGGCGTAATATGGCCCCGCATAACGCTTGGAACGCGCGAGAATACGGACGGACGGCTCGCCGCCCGAAGCACGGACCGATTCACGGAAACCGACCGTGCGTTCAAAAAAAGCAGGTACTTTCTGCGCCACAAAGGCACCTTTTCCCCGAACACGGCGAATCTGCCCGCGCCGAACCAGCTCATCGACAGCGCTTCGGATGGTCAAGCGTGTCGTACCAAATTCCTCGGCAAGGTCTTTTTCGGACGGAATCATGGAACCCGTGGGATATATACCGCGCTCGATACGTTCCTCGATGCGGCGTCGAATGCGCATATAAACCGGGGTGGCATCTACTGTTTCAGCCATTGTTCACCTGCCACGCTCCTCATGCCGTTCTCTTCGCCGTTATCGGCAAAGCGGAACTTTGTGGGCAAAATCACCGATTTGCAATGCTCCACAAAGCGCATGTCCTTATCAAATTCGATCGAGCTCTCATAGAACACCGGCGTTCCCTCTTCTTGCTGGAGCAGCTCGGCCTCTTCGGCGTTCAAACGCGAGATGGAGATATGCTCACGTCCATGCTCAACACGCACGCCACCTTCTTTGAGCAAGACATCGTAAAGACTCTCACACTCAAAATCGTGCTCGGGAAGCGCGGGGCACAGGGACAGGTTAACGTGAGCGGTCTCGATTGACGCCGGCTCGCCCTCTATAAGTCGAATGCGCTGCATGCGGAGTAAAGGAGCGCCCACAGCCACCCCAAGCTTGTCGGCAAGCGCCTCATCCGCCTCGATGGTCCCGGTGGAAACCAGACGAGAAGAGGGGTGCAGGCCGGCAGTCCGCACAGCATCGGAAAAGTTATACGTTTCCTGGAAGATATTCAGCGGCTTGGGAGGACACACATACGTACCCGATCCGCGACGGCTCTCGAGCGTTCCACACGAGATGAGCCGCGTGATACCGGCGCGCAACGCCGTACGCGAAACGCCGATCTCTTCGCACAGCACACGCTCGGCCGGCAGTCGATCGCCGCCGGCAAGCTGGTGGTGCTGGATATACCAAAGAATTCCCTCAACAGCACGATCTTTGGGGGGAATTGCATAAGATTCGCCTGCCATTGCGCAGACTCCTCATTCAGAAACGTATGCCGCCATAATTAGGCCAGCCCTCCCATGGCATCAAATTCGGCCTTGATCTTCTCGGCGACATTCCGATACGACTTATATAGACTTGAATCGCGTTTGACTTCGTCGGTCATAACGGGAATCTCTAATTTGGAAACTTCGTCTTTTCCCGTCTGAACCGCCACAACAACGCCCATACCAAGACACATATTACGCTTGGCAGCGTTTATTTTCGCCGCCTTGGCAGGATTTACCAGGATACGCTGGGCAAATTCCTGTTTTGAGGCCACTTCCTCGGCCTCCGGATCGCCCGCCTCGGCCACTTCGCACTGCAACACGTCCGCATAGTCAAAAATCTTAGGCTCTGCACCGCGCTGATGCACGGCCCACTTGCGGCGCGTGGCATCCTGGTAGATAGCCGGCAAAAACGTAAACCGCGGCGGGTCCAAAATCGTATCCGTGATGGTAAACACATCGGGATCAAAGGCATCCTGCGGGTTTTTCTTCTTGAACAGCCCCATATCAGCCTCCCGTACTAGCATTAAACAACTCAAGCTGAATATAGCACCAATTTCAAGCCGCTGCCTTACCCTATCGGTACGCGGCGTCTATGGCTCGCCCAGCGGAAAAGTTCACGGACGAGGGCCGGGATGCCTGCTTTGTTTTGAGAAGTTCGCGAAGCCCACTTCTCAAAAC
>CAUDDF010000081.1:0-3720 GCA_958448275.1 uncultured Collinsella sp. | reverse complement strand
TGTACGGCGACAACGCCTCTATGGACTGCTGCATCGTCAACCGCGAGACGCTGCTCGAGATCATCGACCACTACCAGGCCGCGGACTATCTGGACCTGCTCGAGGCACTCCAGGGCGACTTTGGCAACATCGACGTGTGCAGCTACGAGTACAAGGGCGAGGTCGTGGGCGTGTTTAGCGAGAAGTCGCTGTACCGCCGCAGCATGGACCTGCTCGACCAGACCGTGGCCGACCATCTCTTTGACCCCGAGCGCCCGATTCTGACCAAGGCTCACGACGTGCCGCCTTCGCGCTATGCGACCGGCAGCCACGCCTGCAACTCGATCATCTCGGCTGGCTGCATCATCAAGGGCACCGTGCGCAACTCGATCCTGTCGCGCGGCGTCGTGGTCGAGGAAGGCGCCTCGGTGACGAACTCGATCATCAACCAGAGCTGCGTCATCAAGAGCGGCGCCCGCGTTGAGAATGCAATCCTGGACAAGAACAACGTGGTTCCCACCAACACCGAGCTTCGCGGCACGCCCGAGAACATCCTGGTGCTGGGAAAGGCCCCGTTAACTTCTGATATCACCAACGCGAGCTAGCTTTGGCACCGCAACATCGCTCGTAACACGTAGAATAGCCGCCCGGTTTGCGCCAGGCGGCTATTCTCGAATTGCAACAGGGAGACAATATGGCTGATTCCAGCAAAAAGATGCAGATCGTGTTTGCCTCGGCCGAGTGCGCACCGTTTGTGAAGACCGGTGGCCTGGGCGACGTGGCGGGCTCGCTGCCCGCGGCGCTTGTGCGCGCCGGCGCCGAAGTAATCGTGATGGTGCCCAAGTACGCCACCATCAAGGACGAGTACAAGGCGCAGATGGAGCACTTCTCCGACTTTTACGTGAGCCTGGGCTGGCGCAATGAGTACTGCGGACTCGAGAAGCTCGAGCACGACGGCGTCACCTATATGTTCATCGACAACGAGCGCTACTTTGCGCGCGACTATCCGTACGGCTTCTTTGACGACGGCGAGCGCTTCGCGTTCTTCTCCAAGGCCATCACCGAGAGCCTACAGCACCTGCCGGCCGGCTTTGAATGCGACATCCTACACTGCAACGACTGGCAGACGGCACTGGCGCCCGTGTTCCTGCGCGAGTTCTACCAGGGCTTGCCGCTCTACGAGCGCGTCAAGACCGTGTTCTCGATCCACAATGTGGCGTTCCAGGGCCAGTTTAGCGACACCGTGATGGAGGACATCCTGGGTGTGGCGCATATTCCGGCGGCCGCCTCGCAGCTGCGTTGCGACGCCTGCAGCATCAACTACATGCTGGGCGCCCTGCGCTATGCCGACGCCATCACCACGGTGAGCCCTACCTATGCCAACGAGATCCAGACGCCCGAGTTTGGCGAGGGCCTGGACGGCGTTCTGCGCGAGCGTTCGTACGCGCTGCAGGGCATTTTGAATGGCATCGACGTCGCGGGCTTTGACCCGGCGACCGACAAGCGCATTGCCGCCAACTACACCGTCGAGGACCGTTCTGGCAAGGCCGTGTGCAAGGCCAAGCTGCAGGAAGAGCTGGGGCTCGAGGTTCGCGACGACCGTCCGCTTATGGTCATGGTCACGCGTCTGACGCGCCAGAAGGGCCTAGACCTGGTCATGTACGCGCTCGACCGCATTCTGGCCGGCGGCGTGCAGGTGGCGGTGCTGGGCACCGGCGACCGCGACTACGAGGACGGCCTGCGCTACTTCCAGGACAAGTACCCCGGCACCATGGCGGCGCGCATCGAGTTCGATCCGGCACTGTCGCAGCGCATGTATGCCGCCGCCGACATGTTCCTGATGCCTTCGAAGTTTGAGCCCTGCGGTCTGTCGCAGATCATCGCCATGCGCTACGGCACCCTGCCGATTGTTCGCGAAACCGGTGGTCTGAAGGACACCGTGCAGCCGTACAACGAGTTTACCGGCGAGGGCACGGGCTTCTCGTTTAGCAACTTTAACGGCGACGAGATGGGCGACGCGGTGTTCCGCGCGGCGCGCCTGTTCTGGGATAACCGTGACGCCTGGAACCAGCTGGTCACGCAGGCCATGAGCCAGGACTTTAGCTGGACGCGCTCGGCCGACAAGTATCTGGACCTGTACTTCTTTATGCATCCGGAGATTGAGAGGCCGGCGGCAGTTGTCGACGAGCCTAAAGCTGTTGCTGAGCCGGAGTCCAAGGCCGAGGAGAAGCCGGTTGAAGCTGAGCCCGCAAAGGCCGAGCCTGAGGTGAAGGCTGAGGTTGCTCCTGAGGCAAAGGCTGAGGTCAAGCCCGCTGCAAAGCCCGCAGCTAAGAAGACCACGACCCGCAAGACGACCACTAAGAAGGTTACGACGACCAAGTCTGCCGCGACTAAAACAACGGCTGCCAAGGCAACGACCACGCGCAAGCGCACGACCGCCGCTGCCAAGAAGGCCGCCGAAGCCGAGGCTGCTCCCGAGGTAAAGGCCGAGGTCGCTAAGGCCAAGCCGGCCACCAAGGCTCCGGCAAAGACTGCTGCCAAGAAGACAACGGCAGCCAAGAAGACCACGGCAACGAAGTTGACGACCACGAAGGCCGCCACGACCAAGTCAGCCGCAAAGCCGGCAGCCAAGGTCGAGGAGACGCCTGCAGAGTCCAAGGCGGAGGTAACCGTCGAGACCAAGCCCGCCGCCAAGACCACCACGCGAAAGCGCACGACGACGGCCAAGAAGACCATGGCAAAGACCACGACTCCCAAGGCAGAGACTAAGCCAGCTGCTGCCAAAGAGGAGCCCAAGGCCGAGGTAAAGACTAAGCCGGCGCCGAAGGCCGCTGAGGTCAAGGCCGCACCGAAGGCAGAGACTAAGCCCGAGCCTGCCAAGGAGACCCCGGTCTCCCCCGCCGCTCCGGCAGAGAAAAAGGCCCCGTCCAAGAAGACGTCCGTCCGCAAGGCAACGGCCACCCGCAAGCGCCGCTAGCCCACAGACGATCCAAAACCTAATCAAACCCTATGCAAGGGGCGCTCCAACCGGGCGCCCCTTCTCTGTAGGTAGTTGGTAAAACGATTTTCTAGGACAACCGTTCGCCGATGGTAAACGGATGTTGTTTATACAGCCTGTGTACAACAGATATACTTACATCCTGTGCGTAAAGCCCATGGCCCGCAGGCCGTGATTCTATTGAACTGGACCGTATTATGAGATTGATTCACAACAGCCGTCTGCCGCAGTTTCGTACTCCGTTTGGCGCTGTGACCACTGGAACTTCCGTTTCGCTATCGGTGATTTTGGAGGATGCCGACCCCAACCAGGCAACGCTTACCCTGCGTACCTGGGTCGATGAAATCGGTGAGTCTCTGTATCCCATGACGCACGAGGGCGACGGCATATTTACCGTAGAGCTTGAGTGCACCGAGCCCTGTCTTATTTGGTACAGCTTTATCTGCAACATCGAGGGCCAGCCCGAGGTCCGCTTGGGTGCACCGCAGGGTCGCACCGGTGGCGAGGGTGTGACCTACGATTACGCCGAGGTCCCGTCGTTCCAGATTACCGTCTACAAGCATCGCGAGAACCGTCCCACCTGGTACGAGCGGGGCATGGTCTACCAGATCTTCCCCGACCGCTATGCCCGTGACGAAAACTGGCGCGAGCGAACGCTGGCCGAAGTTGAAAAACCGCGCAACGGAATACAGCGCCGCATGGTCGAGGACTGGAACGAACCGCCCGAGTACGAGCGTGCCGAA
>CAUDDF010000080.1:0-4356 GCA_958448275.1 uncultured Collinsella sp. | reverse complement strand
GGTGGTTTAAAGCTGGCCGCTGCGCGGCCAGCAGACTAAAGTCTTGAATAAAAAAGGGGCCCAAATGGGACCCTTCTTCAAAGTCATACTGGCGGAGAGCTGGGGATTCGAACCCCAGATGCCCTTTTGGGGCATACTCGCTTAGCAGGCGAGCACCTTCGGCCTCTCGGTCAGCTCTCCGTAACAGCCGTTCTATAGTAACCAAACAGCCGAAGTTGGGCAAGGGGAATTTTGGGGCGTTTCCTCTTTTACCTCTCTTTTACCAGTAAACGTCTCAGTCAATCATCTCAACCTGTAACATCTGCAGGCCGTAATCCCCTCCAGATGTTACAGATTGAGACAAAGATACAAGGACGGCCCCAGCGACAGCGCGGACAGCCCATTCTTTATTAGTCCTCTCGAACGGTCTCCAACAGATAATCGCGCATGTACGGAATTGCAAACGAAACACAGCCATAGCCCGCGGGCTCAATCAACCCCGCATCGATCAGACGCTTGCGATATGACCCAACTTTGTTCGCCGACAAACCCATCTTCTTGGCGATATCGCCGTTGGCGATATCGACACCCTCGCATTGAGCCATCGCCGCGAGATACTGAAACTGCCGTTCCGACACCCTGCGCAGCGCTGGGGCAATCACCATAGCATTAAAGCTATCAAGAGCCGCCTGGATACCCTTACGAGCCGCCTCTTCGCTCACGCTCTCCGCCCCACCGCGCGCGGCAACCTGCCAAGCGTAATATCCGACCAGCTGGACCATAAAGGGATAGCCTGCCGAAGCTTTTGTTAATAGCTCAGCGGCACCTTTGTCGAGCTCCTTGCCCGCTCGTCTCATCGTATCCTCAAACGATCCGCCAACTTCAAAATCGGAAAGCCGAGTAAGTTCAACATGTTTGGCCCGCTGAAGGAACGTCAACGTATCATCCACCACCACGCCATCTACCGATGTCGGTAGCCCGGCGAAAGCGAAAGCGACATTCGCTCCTTGGCGAATCAAGAGCTGCATCTCATTGCCTAGCTCGCGCATTTCCTCAGTTGAGGCATCCTGGATCTCGTCGAGCGTAATGAGCAGACCACCGCGCTTCGCAGCATCGTACATCGCCTCGCCCAGATGAGAGGCCGACTTCGACATCTCCATGGAGCCAAGGCTGACCCCTAAAATCGATGGGGAAATCGAGATTGATTCAAGACGAACGGTTCGTTGCAGAGCCTCGAGGATTCTATTGCAAAAACCAGCATTGGAGGCAACGTCAACGACCTCGAATCCTTTTTTGCGTGCAAGGTCACCCAATGCATTAAGGAGCACCGTTTTACCTGTGCCTCGGACGCCCGAGATGCGCATGAGTCGATCGGGGGCACCAGGACCATTCTCAAGAGCCTCGGCAAAGTCATCCAAAACAGTGTCCCGTCCGATAAGCTCAGGCGGATTCATGCCCGCCGTTGGCTTAAAGGGGTTAACAGCTTTCGTCATTCTGCCCTCCTCTGCTAGTTTTAACAACTTTAACAAAGTTTAGCAACTTTAGCAGAGTTTAACAGTTTTAGCAGGCTCGGCGGCTTTATGCCTTACCGATCCTGCCGGGTCCTCCCGCCCGCGCCGATACAAATAGCGCGGTGCGGCCCCTCTATATCGCCCCTACCCCAGCGAACGGTTGAGGGAGCCGAGCTCGTCGTTGCCCATGGTACGCCACATTTGGAAGATGCAACCGCGCGCCAGGAAAAAGAAGCCGTTGTCGACCAGTTGCACAGCGGCATCTGCCAGCTGATTCGTCACGGCGGACACTGGCGGCAGCTCGAGTCCAGCCTTGCGGATGGTCTCGACCGCCTCCTCGAACGTCGGAGGCTCGCTGACGCCCATCTCGTTCATAAGGCCCTGCATTTCTTCCAGCGCGCTGCTGCCCGACTCCTCGCCGCGCGGCACCAGACGGTAACAAGCCAGCGCCAGGTCGAGCTGATCGCAATTCCAATAGGCAAACGCCAAGCGATAGAACAGGTAGCCGATTGCAGAACGATCGCTGGCAATACGTAGGCCGTGGCGCGCCACCTCGATAATCTCGTCAAAGCGTTCCAGACGCGCAAGCACGTTGATGAGCGCAAAGTGCGATTGCATGGACGAACGCGCCAGATCGTAAAGATGGCGCACCTCGGGCAGCGCTCGTTCAAAGTCCTCTTGCTCGGCGTAAAAGCTGCAGATCTCGTGCTGGGCAAAGTACAGCGCATCGGGCGCACGAAGGATTCGCACAGAGCGGTCTTCTTCCAACACCGGTAGCACCATGCGCACCAGCTGGTTATCGCAAAACTGCGTTTGAACCGGACCTGTCGCCAAAAGCTCGGCGACAGTGCACTTAGCCTCCAACTCCTCGACAAGACGGGAAAAGCCTTCAAAAGCACCTGTACGGTCAGCTTTTGCCTGCTCGCGCAATTCAACAACACGGGCCACGTATGGGTCGTCGTCCTCTTCCATGACCTCCAACTCGTCAGCCGTATCGGCAAGCAGCAGATCGCGCAGCGCCGGCGGCAGCGCGCGATGGTCATCACGCGGACGAGCATGAAACTCCGCAGGCTCAATCGTCTCCGGAGCGGTTGACTCATACGCCTCAAGCACACGCTTGCACGGCATATCGTCCATATCCATGCTCTCAAGATCCTTGGCGACAGGCACGCAATCGGCCAGATAGGCCGCGCGCCCAAAGGAATACGTTGCGACAACGCGCTCGCCCTGCTCACTGTCGGGAGCAGCAATCTGCACATAGCAGCGCGTGATGCAGGTGCCCGCGGCAAAACACGCTGCCGCAAGCGTGAGTGCCACGCGCGCATCGTGCTCCGCGGCCCAGATCGCACGCGTGTCCTCGTCCAGCTCGCGCCAGGCGTCATCCTGAGCGTCGTATTCACGTTGCGGCATGGCATCAACGACAGACTGCCCAAACCGAACGAGCATAGTCCCCTCGGCAACGTTTGCCCGATAGGTATAGTCGAGCCGCGTGACCACGTTGAGCGCCTCAACGATTCGCGCAAAACGGGTGCGCACGTCCCACTCGCCGCCCGGCTGGCACGAAACCGTTCCCGGCTTGGCCCACGGGTTATCGCTCGAAGCCGTATCGAGCAGTCGGGGAACATCGTTGGTCGTCTTGGCGATATGCCACGTATCAAAGAGCGCGCAGCCCTCAAGGCTCGGCGAGGATGCCGCGGGGGCCAATCCGGCCCCGATGCGCTCAAGGATGCCGGAGAGGCGGTTGAGACGGCACTCGATGGCAAGCAGCATGTCAATCTCGTCCTGGTCCAACAGGCTACGATCAAAATTGAGATAGAAAATCTTTGAGCGATCAATGCGAGCCAGGCTCATCTCGGACTTGGCAGCGATGGTGCGCAGGCGGGGCAAGTCAATTTCGCTCATAAGGACGGCGGCATAGCGCTCGATACCGCTCGGATTCTCGGCATGGTCAACGCGGTAAAGCAGCGTCTCGATAGCATCGGGGAGCGGTGCCGTGTTAAAGCCCAAAAACACCTCGACCGGCTCGGGCAACTTTACGAGCTTGATCTTGTCGACAACATTTTGCATACCCCCGTCGAGTCCGCCGGCGTTCGCCGTGCTCGCAATGGCATTTTCGGAGTCAGCGAATATCACGTAGCGCAGGAACATCGATGCCATGAACTCGCCGTAAGGAAGGGCGCGGATCGAATTCCATGTCTCGTGGTCGGATTGCTCGCGCATGGGGCCTTCGGGAGAGCCGGCAGTTTGCGCGCACGCGCGCATTGCACCGTTGGCTTCCCTTACCATAATCTCACCAATACCGGAATCCGACTCGTCAAGGACCAGTTCCATGTCGGGATCGTTGGGCAGCGGAGCCTCGCTGACGGGGCGGTCCACCTTGTACACCTCACCCGAAACGCTTACGTAGCCCAAAAGCGACACATGACTTTTGCCAACGAATTCGACGACATAACAAGATTCATGCTGATCCTCGCCAAAGAGTTTCCAGACCACGCCATATGAGCGTCCCGCAGGCTGCTCGGGCATCGCCGGAAAGCGCTTCTTGGGATCGAGAAACCTGAGCTTGTATGTCGGACGCTCTGCCACGAAATATCACCCTGATCGGTCGTTGAGAGAAGGAGTGGTCGCGGATGGGCCGCGACACCTACTCGGAATCTTACACGAGTCGACAGGAAATCGTCCCTTTGGACGAAAGCGCTCAAGCTGGCGCAAAAGAAAAGCCCCCGTTGCCGGAGGCTTCAAGTTCGATTGGTGCGGCGTATAGGATTCCGCGCATCCGCTGCGCGGATCCGCACCGGCTTCGCCCGCCTTCCGGCGTGCTCGCCCGCGGGCTAAAAACGCTCCGCGTTTTCTTTACGCCCGCGCC
>CAUDDF010000079.1:0-4953 GCA_958448275.1 uncultured Collinsella sp. | reverse complement strand
CGTCGACCTCGATATGGTCGCGGTCGACGTCTACCTTGGTGCCCAGTTCAGTCGCTACCTGGCCGTTGACGGTCACGCGGCCGGCGGTCATCAGGTCCTCCGAGCCGCGGCGGCTCGCCACGCCCGCACGCGCCAAAAAGCGCTGCAGGCGCATGATGTGCGGGTAGACAGGCTGGGCGCCGTCTGTGGGCACCGTAGCGCCCGCGGCGCGTGAGGTACGCGTCTCCCCTGCTTCGTTAGTCCTCGTCATGCATGTCCTCCGAGATATCGCCGGTGGGCAGAAGCTCTGCGTCATCGGCGTTCTCAACATCGGTGTCGATCAGTTCGCGCTCTTCGTCCAGGTCCTCGGCCTGCTCCTCGAGCGTGGACTGAATGCTGCGGCCGCTCAGACGCTCGCGGATAAACTGTCGCGACTGCTCGTCGGGGGCAAACTGCTCCAGATCGGGCAGGTCGCGGGTGGAGCGAAGACCGAACTTTTCCAAGAAGGCGTTGGTCGTGCCGTAGATGATGGCCTGACCGCGCTCGGGGTCGCGGCCGAGCTCGCGCACCAGGCCCTTGTCCACGAGCGACGCGATGACGCCGTCAGAGTTGACGCCGCGAATGCCCTTGACCACCTCGCGCGTGACGGGCTGGTGGTAGGCGATAACGGACAGGGTCTCGAGCGCCGCCTGCGACAGCTTTTGCGTGTCCCAGCTCAGCACGTAGGCCTCGACCACGTCGTGGTAGGCAGGGTGTGTAAACAGGCGCCAGCCGCCGGCGACCTCACGCAGCTGAAAGCCGCGGTTGGCCTCCTCGTACTCAACCTTGAGCTCGGCCAAAAGCGATGCGCACTCGCCGGGGGCGATATCCAGTGCGCCGGCCAGCGCAGGCGCACTCACGGGGTCGCTCGAAACCAGCAGCAGCGCCTCGAGGGCGCCTTTGAGGCTGTTTGCCTCCAGCGTGGAAAGGGTTGACATGGTTGGTCGCTCCTATTCGGTGAGCTCGGGGCCCTCGCCGGGCACGTATGCCTCGGCGCCCTCGACGCGGTTGATTTGAATGGTTCCAAAAATCTTGTCCTGGCTCAGCGTAAGCGAGCCGCGCTTGGCGAGCTCGAGCATGGCCAGGAAGGTAACGACGAGCTGCTCGGTGGTGGCGTCGCCGTCCAACAGCTCGCGGAAGGTGCAGGTTTGGTGCGCCATGGTAAAGCGGTCGACCGAGGCCACCGTCAGGTCGAGCGGCACGCGATGCGGTGCCACGTGCTCGGCCTCCAGTAGGAAGGTTTGGCGCTTGCCGTCCAGGTCGGCGCAGATGACGGCGAGGCCGCGCAGGGTAATGCCGGCCAGGTAGTCGGGCATAAGGCCCAAAAACTCGGGATCGGGGCCGGCAACGCGCGGATGCATGCGGCTCTCGGCCTGCATGCGCGCACCGAGAGCGGCCGCCGCACCCTTAAACTGCTTGTAGGCGATCAAGCGCTGGATCAAGACCTCGCGCAGGGCGTCGCCGTCGAGGGCGCTGAGCTCCTCGAGTTCTTCGTCGTCCTCGTCATCGTCGACGGTTTTGCTGGGGGTCTCCTGCGGCACCAGCGAGGCGGCCTTAATGTCCAAAAGGGTTGCCGCGACTAGCAAAAAGTCGCTCGCCACGTCTAGGTCCAGCGCCTCGATGCGCTCGACCTCGGCAAGGTATTGCTCGGCCACCTCGCTAATGGAGATAGCGCCGATATCTACTTTTTGGCGGGTTACCAGCTGCAACAGCAGGTCGAACGGTCCGCTGTAGACCTGCGTCGACACGCGATACGACATCTTCGACCTCCTTTGACGGCGCCTTCGCGGCGCGGTTTGGGTGCACGTTGCGACCGTTTTGCGCGGTCGACCTGTAAGTTTACCCTAGATGCCGGCGATTGCGAAGTTGAGCAGCCACTCGGCCAGCGGATACACGGTAACGTCGAAATAGCGGCCGATCACGTCGATGCCGGTCCACATGGGCAGCAAGTACAGCACGATGATAAGGATCGGCATGGCGTATTGCTGCAGGCGGTAGTAGTTGGCGAGCGCCTTGCCCTTGAGGAACGGCACGATAATCGATGAGCCGTCGAGCGGCGGGATCGGGATGAGGTTAAAGAACGCGAGCGACAAGTTGACCACGATAAACGTGGTGCCGAAGTTCATAATTTGCGACGCCAGGGCAAATGACATGCTGGTGTAGAGGTTGCCATAGGTCAGGCGCATGAGGGCGGCAGCAAGACACGCGAGTGCGATGTTCGATGCGGGGCCGGCTACGCTCACCAGGACCTCGTCGCGCTTGGGGTGCTTGAGGTTGTTGAGGTAGACGGGCACGGGCTTGGCGAAGGCAAACACCGGGCCACCGGCTGCGAGCATGAGCAGCGGCAGGATGATGGTGCCAAACGGGTCGATATGGTTGAGCGGGTTGAGCGAGACGCGTCCGCGCGAACGGGCCGTTTTGTCGCCGAGTGCCCAGGCCGCGGCTGCGTGCGCGCTCTCGTGGATAACGATGCCCACGATGACGGCAATCGCGCTGGCGAGCAGGTTCATGAGGTAGCTGCTGGACATGGTGCTCCCCTAGCGGACGCGGCGCGAGGTGCGCGTGAGCAGGTAGTCGGCCACAAACAGAATGACGGCGACGATGGCATAATCCAGGCGGAACACGCCGCCAAAGGGCGAGGTGATAACGCCGTAGCCTGCAATGGCGCTCGGCAGTGCGCGCGAAAGCTCAACGACAAAGCCCACGATCTGCAGCTTGGCGGTGAGGCCGCTAAAACACAGCAGCACGGTCATCGCGCTCATAAAGATGCCGCAGATGCGACAGGCGGTGGCGATGATGCTCATCGCCACGGCGGTGGCCTTACGAGAGTTCACGCGCGGTCTCCTCTTCGATCTGGGTGGAAAGCTCCAGCCATTCGTCCTCGAGCTTGGGCAGCTCTTGCTTAAGGCCGTTATATTCCCCCAGCGCGGCGTTGAACTTGTCTTGATCGGCATAAAGCTCTTCGCTTGCCATCAATTCCATAAGCTCGTCATAGCGGGCGCGCTTTTTGTCGAGCTCCGCCTCGATCTTCTTGAGCTGGTTGCGCACGCCCTTGAGCTTTTTGTTGAGCGCGGCGCGGGCCTGGGCCTCGGCGCGCTTTTGCTCCTTGGTCTTTTTGCCCTCGGCCGGCTTAGGAGCGGCAGCGGGGGTGTCGGCCTGGGCGGCGCTAGCTTTGGTGGGCTTGGCCGCGGCGGGCGCGCTCTCCCCTGCCGCCTCGGCGGCGGCGCGGGCTGCGAGGTCCTCGCGCTTGTAGAGGTAGTAGTCGTAGTCGCCGTCGTAGACCGTGACCTTGCCATCGCGGATGTCAATGATGCGGTTGGCCACAGCGCGTACCAGGTGCTCGTCGTGGCTGATCAGCACGATGGTGCCGGGGAAGTTTTGCAGGGCGTTCTCGAGCATGTCCACCGAGTCGATGTCCAGGTGGTTGGTGGGCTCGTCCAGGCACAGGAGTGCCTCGGGGGCCACAAGCATCTTGGCCAGTGCCAGACGCGCCTTTTCGCCGCCGGAGAGGACGCGGACCTGCTTCTCGATGGAATCGTTGTCGCTAAACAGGAAGGCGCCCAGCAGGCTGCGCTGCTGCGGCACGGTCCACTTGGGCGTGACGGTGTCGATCTCTTGCAGGACGGTATTGGACTCGGTCATGCCCTCGAGTGCGTGCTGGGCGTAGTAGGCGACGCCGACGTTGGTGCCCAGATCGCGGGTGCCGGTGGTGGGCGGCTCCAGGCCGGCGAGAATCTTCATGAGCGTGGACTTGCCGGCGCCGTTGGGGCCGACGAGCGCCACGTGCTCGCCGCGGTAGAGCTTGAGGTCGATATCGCTGTAGATGTGCTTGTTGCCGTAAGACTTGGACACGCCCTCCAGACCCACGACCATGTCGCCCGAGCGCGGCGGATCGGGGAACTTAAAGTCGATGTGCTTGTGGCCCTCGGGCAGGATGACGAGCTCTTTTTTGATCTGCTCGATCTTTCGGATGCGCTCCTGAGCCTGGGCAGCCTTGGTGGGCTTGTAGCGGAACTTATCGACGAAGACCTGCATGTGGGCGATGTCGCGCTCCTGGGCGGCGCGCTTGGCGCGCATCTGCTCCAGGTTGTCCTCGCGCTGCTTGAGGTAGCTGCTGTAGTTGCCGGTGTAGGTGGTCACGCGGCGGTTCTCGAGCGCGGCCACGTGGTCGACGCAGGCGTCCATGAAGGCGCGGTCGTGGCTGACGATGAGTACGGCGCCGTCGTAGTTGGCGATAAAGCCGCGTAGCCACTGGACGCTCTCGAGGTCCAGGTGGTTAGTGGGCTCGTCCAGCAGCAGCAGGTCGGGGTGGCGCAGGAAGAGCTTGGCGAGCGCGATGCGCATCTGCCAGCCGCCCGAGAACTCGGAGCACGGGCGCTCAAAGTCGGTGACCTTAAAGCCCAGGCCAGATAGGATCTTGCGGGCGTTGCTCTCGAGCTCGTAGCCGCCCAGGTGCTCAAAGCGGTCCTGGACCTGTCCGTACTCGTTGAGGAGCGCGTCGACATCCTTCCCCTGTTCGGAGAGCTCGGTAATCTGGGCCTGCAGCTCGTTGGCGCGCTCGCCCATGCGGCGAATTTCCTTGGCGGCCGCCATGACCTCGGCAAGGATGGTGGTGTCCTTGTGCTCCAGGTTGGTTTCCTGCTCTAGGTAGCCTACCTGGCAGTCCTTTGCGTACTGGATCTGGCCGGCGTCGGGGCTGTCGATGCCCATGATGATCTTGAGCATGGTGGTTTTGCCGGCGCCGTTGGGTCCCACGAGCGCAAAACGCTCGCCGGGGTTGATCTGGAAGGACGCGCCACTAAAGAGGACGCGCGCGCCGAAGCTTTTTTCGATCTTGTCGACCAGGAGGATCATGGTGCCGCCTTTGACCTTGTGTGCCTATATGAAAAAAGGCCCCAACTTGCGTTGGAGCCTCATTCAATGCTCGGGTGGAGA
>CAUDDF010000078.1:0-5137 GCA_958448275.1 uncultured Collinsella sp. | reverse complement strand
CCGTCCGGACGTGTGCGAGGGTGAGGCCGTGAGTCGTCTGCTGTATCTGGCGCACTTAGCCGGGGACGCTCCAGTCAATGTGGTGCACCTTTCGACCAAGCTGGGGCTCGAGGCCATTCGCGCTGCCAAAGCGCGCGGGCAGAAGAACATCTATGTCGAGACCTGCCCTCAGTATCTGATGCTCGACGATACTTGCTACTTGGAGCAGGGCGAGGACGGCTTTGCGGGTGCCAAGTATGTGATGAGCCCGCCACTGCGCCATGCCGGCGACCGTGCCGCGCTGCGCGAGGCGCTTGTGGCCGGCGAGATCGATACTATTGCGACCGATCATTGCAGCTTTAACCTGCACGGGCAAAAGGACCGCGGACGCGATGATTTCCGCGCGATTCCCAACGGCGGGCCCGGCGTGGAGCATCGTCCCGTCGCGATTGCCACGAGCTTTGAGGGCCAGCTGGGACCCGAGGATCTGTGCCGCTTGATGAGCGAGAACCCGGCGCGCGTCTTTGGCATGTATCCGCGCAAGGGCTGTCTTGCCGAGGGCGCCGATGCCGACGTGTGCGTGTGGGATCCCAAGGCGCGCTGGACCATTAGCGCGGCGACGCAGCATCAGGCTGTGGACTACACGCCGCTCGAGGGTTTTGAGGCACATGGCCGCGCCAAGGCCGTGTTTGTGAACGGCGTGCTGGCGGCACGCGATGGCGAGCCCACCGGAGCCCAACCCGGCCGCTACGTGCCCCGCTAACAGGAAGATCGCCGGATTCCCCTCCGCAGTTGCGGTGGAATAGTTCCTGTTTAGCCGCCAAATAGGCCGTTTCAGGAACTATTCCACCGCAACTTATAGGTCTTCTGGGGCAGCGCCGGCTATTTGAGGCTGGTGGCGACGACGGGGCGGCCGAGGGCTGCCTCGAAGCGGTCGGCCATCGTGGGGTCGCTGAGCGTGTCGACTTGGTTGAGCATGACGCGTGCGGTATTGAGTTTCAGCGCCTGCATCTCGGCATTGAGCACCTGGGCGACGCGCTCGGGCGTGGCGGTATCGGTGGGCTCGCAGCCGCAGCGCTCGCAGAAGAGCTCGGGGCGGTGGACAACCTCGGCGACGGGCTTGCCGAATCCCGAGGCGCCGACGATCCAGACGATGTTGGCCGTGCCAGAGGGAATTACCGGCTCCCACGGGGCGTGCGCCTTGAGCGGGAGCCGCTTGCTGCCGTCCGCCTCGGCCAGGACGTAGTCAAAGCGCTGCGCCAGCTCGTTGGGCGGCTCGGCGGGGGCGGAGAGCTTGCCTGTCTCCGGGTCCAAAACACCCGCCTGGCAGATACTTCCGCGGCTCATGCCTGCGCATGCCTCGCAGGTGCAGCCGGGAACATGCAGAGCGCCCGGTTTCCAGGGTGCGGCGTCCAGACGACGGCTCGACCCGTCCCACGGCACGCCGGCGACGGGAAACATGTGCGTGGTGGTACAGAGAAGCACCCTGCCGCCAGCGCGCATGAGCTCGAGACCCAGCGCCTTCAGCAAGGTCGACTTGCCGCCGCTGCCGATAATTGCGGTAATGCCCGGCTCGATCTTGAGCGCGGAGGCAAGGTTTCCGCTCGTCGTTTCCATCTGTTCACCGCCGTATAATACTGTGATAATAAATAATCATCAGAGTAGCGGTCGAACCGCTTTTGCTCTGCTCAAACCGTAGCACAGGGAGGTGCCCCGGGAATGCTCGTTTATGTTCGCGGCGCCGGCGATATCGCCACGGGCGTCGCCGCTCGCTTGGTGCGCGCCGGCGCGTCGGTTGTCATGGCCGATATCGCGGTCCCCACGTGCATCCGTCGCACAATCAGTTTTTGCGAGGCCATTCGCTTGGGCGAGGTCGAGGTCGAAGGCGTTCGCGCTCGCTTGGCACGGACGCCGGCCGAGGCGCTTGAGATTACCGAGGCGGGGGATGTCGCCGTGGTGGTGGACCCCCAGGCACAGATGGCCGGCGAGTTTAAGCCCGCGGCTGTGGTAGACGCGATTCTGGCCAAGCGCAATCTGGGTACCACGCGCGACATGGCTCCTGCCGTCATCGCCGTGGGGCCGGGCTTTACCGCGCCGGTTGACTGCGACGCCGTGGTCGAAACCATGCGCGGGCATTTTTTGGGCCGCGTGATTACCCAGGGCTCACCCCAGCCCAACACGGGCGTGCCGGGCATTATCGCTGGCTATGGCAGAGAGCGCGTTATCCACAGTCCCGCCGCCGGCGTGTTTTGGTCCGACCGCGCGATCGGCGACATCGTGAGCGCCGGAGACGTGATTGGCTACGCGGGCGATACGCCCATGTGCACGCAGATCGATGGCTGTCTGCGCGGGCTTTTGGCGAATGGCGTCCAGGTCACCGAGGGCTTTAAATGCGCCGATGTCGATCCGCGCGGCGACGCCAGCTATATCAACTATATTTCGGACAAGGCGACGTCGGTCGGCGGCGGCGTGCTCGAGGCACTCGCTATGCTCACCGATGTCTTTAGAGGATAGAAGGCGGCAATGGAAAAGCTCGATGTTGTGAATGCGGCGCTTGCCGCCCTGCGTGCCGGCGAGACGTGCGAGCTCGTGGTCGTGGCCGGCACGGCGGGGTCGTCGCCGCGCGGCGTGGGCGCCTGGATGGCCGTCTTTGCCGACGGTAGCCAGGCGGGCACTATCGGCGGCGGCAAGATTGAGCTCTTTGCGCTGGACGAGGCGCGCGAGCTGCTGGCCGGGGGTAAATCGCGTCTGGTCCGCTACACCATGGGCGGCGAGAACTCCGATACCGGCATGATCTGCGGCGGAGCCATCTGCCTGTGCTATCTGCATCTGGATGTATCGCAGGTGCCGTTGTTCCAGTCGGTTGCCGACGTCTTGGCGTATCGACGCATTGGCGACTTCGTCATCGACTTTGAACCGTTTGTCATTCAGGCCCTCGAGGGCGATGTGGTCGAGTACCATGGCGAGACATCGCGCCATACCATTGCCGGCTGCCCCGAGCTTTCGCTGGTGGAGGAGGGGAGTAAGGTCACCTACACCAACGCCGCCTCCGAGATTCCCCCGGCGCACATCGAGACGCTCTGCCCCGAGGGCCTGACCTACATCTTTGGCTGCGGACACGTGGGCGCCGCGACGGCGCGCGTGCTCACGGCGGCGGGCTTTGCCGTCGTGGCTTGCGACGACCGCCCCGGCACGCTGACGCCCGAATGGGTACCCGGTGTCTACGACCGTCGTCTGGTCGACTACAAGAACCTGGGCGAGCAGTGCCCCATCGGTCCGCGCGACTTGGTGGTCGTGGCCACAGCAGGCCACAAGTCCGATATCGACGTGGTGATTCAGGCCATGCGCGCCAAGCCCGCCTATCTGGGTTGCCTTGGCTCGCGCCGCAAGACGGCCTTTGTGCGCGCCCGCCTGGAGCAGGAGGGCTTTACGCAGGACCAGATCGACGAGCTGCACCTGCCGATCGGCGTTGCCATTCAGGCCGAGGACCCCGAGGAGATCGCCATCTCCATCGCCGCCGAGATGATCCACCTGCGCCGCACCAAGCTCGTCCCCCGCAAGCGCTAATCGCATCCCCGTCAATAAGTTGCGGTGAAATAGTTCCTAGATAAGCCTGACGGGCGGTCAGCCGGGAACTATTTCACCGCAACTTATTTGGGGATGGCTGGATGCTGAGGCTTTACCCCGGCAATGTTGCGCAACAACGTTTGGCAGTTTGCTCCTAGCATATGCTTAGAAGAGATTGCGCTCCGCCCTATGCGCGGGCGCTCAAGCATGCCCGTCTTGAACGGGCGTCGAACGAGGGGGAGCTTGGATGTTCTGCCGAAACTGTGGGTCGAAAATCGAGGACGGAGCCCAGTTCTGCGCCGTATGCGGCGCATCCGTCGCACCAGATGGTCAAGCACAAACGGGAGGGGCGAACCCCTTGCCCGTTGACGCCGCAGCACCTACCGGGTCGCAGCAAGTCGACATGGCGGCTGAGGCGGTCGCGTCCAGCCCCAAACGTTCCAAGAAGCCGTTCATCATCGCTGCCGTCGTGGTGGCGCTGCTCGCCGCGGGTGGCGGAGCCGGTTATTACTTTGGTATCTATGCACCCGAGCAGGCGCGCGAGGCTGCCGAGCAAGAGGCCCTCGCCGCAAAGCACGCCGTGCGGTTTACGGTTTCGGCCGAGGGGTGGGACACATCGGCCGGCGCGAGCAGGCTGCCGCTGCACATCACCGGCAAGGAGGCGCGCGGCAAGAAGGTCGACGTCGTTCGCTATGTCGATAGCACGGGAACGGGCGTTGAGCTCCGTCGCGGCAGCTATAAGGTCGAGGTCGCGGCCTCGCCCATCGCAGCCGACGGCACCATCTACGCCGTGCCGGGCGAAAAAATCGACGTCAAGGTGAGCAAGAAGGCGGAGGGCAAAAAGAGCATCGATGCTGGCAACGTTTCGCTTGCTCCGGTCGAGGCAACCGAGGTGACCGACGACGAGATTGCCGCCGCCAAGAAGTACGCCGAGGAGGACGCGGGCGCCAAGAAGGCTGGCTTTTCTTTTGATGCCGACGCACTGGCACAGGCCGCAACCAAACGTCGTGACGACGCCGTAGCCGCCAAACAAGCCGAGGAAGAGGCCAAGCGCCAGGCGGAAGAAGCAAAGCAAGCAAGAACCATCGAAACGGACTACTTCACTATGGTTCTCCCCGACTGGTTCCCTATTGATGATTACGAGATCACCGAAAGCCAGGCATCCGGCTCATTTGCCAAGTGGTTCAGGGTTCAAAGGACCGGTGCGGATAAAGATGACTGCTCCGCAAACTTTTCCATCATCGTGCACGATAACAGCTTGGGTGGTTTCGGGCCTGTTTTCTTTAGAGATCTAGGCAAAACGTCGGAAGGTTACACGGTTTGGCTTTCAGGTGGATCGGCCCATCCGGTAGAGGGCTCATACAAGCTCGAGGCAGACGATGCTTTCGGCATGCCAGCGGAAGACTACGCCAACATCCTCGCCTCCTGCGTCACGCTCAAGTAGTCGACACGCTCCAGCCAAATAGGAGCGTCAGGAAACGAAGGACTCCATCGAGAGTGGATAAGCTCCCACTTTTGGTCTGTATCTCGGCCAAAAGGGGGGTGCGGACGATTTCTTGGACCGCGCCTAGGCGTATCCAAGCTTCCTGCG
>CAUDDF010000077.1:0-5313 GCA_958448275.1 uncultured Collinsella sp. | reverse complement strand
GGTCTTCTCCCCCGTAGCCACGATTGACACCAGGCGGTTCTCGCGGCTCGCAAGATCTCGGTCATCCTCGAGCTGCAAGTTCTCGCGCACCGTCTCGTCGACCACCGTGCGAGTGATCGGCAACATGCGGGCAAGCTCGGCCACGACCGGAGCCGTCGCGGTGGCCGTCGCAGCCATAACGACCGGGTCGCCCAGGGCTTTGAGGATATCGGGCATGTCAAGATAGGCGCTGCGGTCGCCGCCCTTGGCAAGGCCGGCGTGGTGCGCCTCATCGATAACGACAAAGCCGATGCGGCCCGAACGCGCGAAGCGGTCACGGTGGATAGACAGGAACTCGGGCGTCGTGAGCACGATACCGGTGCGGCCCGAAGCTAGGCCGGCGAACACGTCATCGCGTGCGGCCTCCACGGTTTCGCCGGTCAGCACGCCAACGCCAATGCCGAGCGCGGCCATCGTCGACGAGAGGTGATAGGCCTGGTCGGCAACAAGCGCACGCAGCGGATAGACAAAGATGCTCGCACGTCCGCGAAGCACCGCCTCACGCGCGGCATGCACATGGAAGATGAGCGACTTGCCGCGGCCCGTTCCCATAACCGCCAAAACGCTCTGGTGATCGGCCAAGGCGTCGAGCGCCTCAACCTGCGCGCGGTGCGGCTGGTTCGATCCGATAAAGCTATGGATAAGCGAGCGCGTGAGCTCGGTATAGGAAAGCTGGGCGAGCGTCTCGCGCTTGCGCGACTCCAGGCGCAGATCGGAGTCTGCCGGCTGCACGCCACGACGAAGCTCGCATGCCGGATCGTCGACGCTGGGCAGCGTGGTATCGCGGACCAGAACATCCTTGACCATGAGCTTGGACTTCACACGACCCTGCCAATGCTCGGCAACGGCCTCGAACACCAAGTCGACAGCGCTATCGCAGTTGATGAGCTTATCGATTTGCGGCACGCGGAACATAATAGCCGGCACACTCGCGGCGCCATCGGTCGCCACAAAGCGCATGTGCTCGCCGGTCTTACCCACCACGGCGCGATCACACATCGTCACGCCCTCGGCAGCCAGCAGCGGCACCTTATTACCCTGGCCAAACGGCTCAAGGCGGGAAATCTGCTCGATGGTCTCGATATTCAATTCGGAAAGGTCGACCGTGGCGGCAACCTCGTCGATGTCTTCAAAGTCCTCGGCGGGAATCTCCGATAGCACGGCGGAAAGGCGACGACGGAATTCATCGAGCTTGGATGCCTCGATGGTCACACCCACCGCACCGGCATGTCCGCCGCGACGAATCAGCAGGTCGGAACAGCGCTCGACGGCGTCAAACAGGTTAACTTTGCCCACCGAGCGACCAGAGCCGCGCGCGATACCGTCCTCGATCGAGAACAGCAGCGCCGGCACGTGATAGCGGTTGGTCAGACGGCTTGCCACGATGCCCTTGACACCCTCGTGCCAGCCTTCGCCGCCCACGACGATCGCGCGTCCGCCGTCATAGGTCTCCTCGACCTTTGCCATGGCATCGCGCGTAAGCTCGGCCTCAATCTCGCGGCGCTGGCGGTTGATTTCTTCGAGCTCAGCCGCCAGCGCGCTTGCTTCGATGGGATTGCGGGCAAGCAGCAGGTCGAGCGCCAGCTTGGGATCGGCCATGCGACCGGCAGCGTTTAAGCGGGGAATGAGCGAGAATGACAGGCCGTCGGCCGTAATGGTAGAAAGATCGGCCTTGGCAAGTGCGGCAAGCGCGATATAGCCGGGACGGGCCGTCACGCGCATCTGCTGGATGCCCTCGGCGACCAGTGCGCGATTCTCGGGCGTGAGCGGCATCATGTCGGATACGGTGCCCAGCGCCGCGACCTCTATCAGCGAACGCCAATACGACGGCTTGCCCAAACGCTCGCCCAGGACCTGCACCAGTTTGAGTGCCACGCCGGCACCGGCAAGCTCGCGCGAGGGACCCTCGTCCTCGAGCTTGGGGTCGGTCAGGGGCACGCCCTGCGGCACCTGGTCGGAAGGCTCGTGATGGTCCGTGACCACCAAATCGATCCCCAGGCTCTCCAGATAGGAGACCTCTTCCTTGGCAGCAATACCGTTATCGACGGTCACAATCAGGTTGGGTTGGGCGAGCTCGTTGACGCGGTCGAGCGCCGCACGCGACAGGCCGTACCCCTCGTCAAAGCGGTGCGGGATAAACGGTGTGACATTGGCGCCAAACATCCGCAGCGCCTCGGTCAACAGACAAGTCGACGTTATGCCGTCGACGTCAAAATCGCCAAAGACGGCGATGCGCTCGTGACTGCGAACAGCGCGCTCAACGCGGTCGGCGACGACCGCCATGCCCGGAATAACGAGCGGGTCCGCCCAGTCGCGATCGAGCGAAGGCGTCAAAAACAGTTGGCCTTCCTCGATGGATGTAATGCCGTGCGCAACCATAATGCGCGCCACCAGCCCGGGTATGCCCAGGCCAGCCGAAAGCTCCTTTTCGAGCTCGGGGTTTTGCCGAGCGACCGCCCAGCGATGCGTCGTCTTAAGCGATGACATAGGCGCCCACCCCCGATAGGGGCAGGTCGCCGCGATACCTCTCACGGTTCATAGCGATGAGTCCTCTGTGTATGCCCGCTTCGGCAGGCAGATCTGTTGAACGGATTTATTATACCGTGCGGCACGGACGCAAAACGCCGCGGTGCGCCGCGGTTTCGGCAAACGATGGCGGTAATGGCCTCGAAATAATCGAGCGTTTCAGCCGCACGGACGCATACGAGCGTCTAGCATATCCATACAAACGAGTTCGCGGATAAAGGGAGTCACGGGACATATGAAGCAATGGGCTGGACTGGGAAAGTTCCTCGCGGGGCACATGCAGATCATCGTTCCGATTTGCGTGGCGCTCGGAGTGCTCTTTCCCCAGCAGATCGGCGTGCTCAAGCCCATTGTTCCCGCCCTCTTCGCCTTTATGACGTTTCAGGGCGCGCTCAGCAACACTTTTCACCAGGTAGCCGAGGTGTTCCACCGTCCGCTGCACCTGATTCTGGCGCTGCTGGTCTCGGCAGTGCTTATTCCCATCGCGGCGTATGCCATAGGGTCACTCTTCTTTGGCTCCAACCCCAACCTTGTCTGCGGCATCGTGCTCGAGTACAGCGTGCCCGTGGCCGTCACCGCTTTTATGTGGATCAGCATGTTCGGCGGCAACGGCCCGCTCGCGCTCACCATCATCCTGACGTCCTCGGTTATCTCCCCTGTGACGATTCCGCTTACGCTTAAGCTCTTGCTGGGTGCCACCGTCTCGATCGATGTGCCGAGCATGATGCAAGACATGGCCTTTATGATCGCCATCCCCGCCGTGCTCGGCATCGTGATCAACGAGCTCACGCGTGGATGGGGACACGAGAAGCTCTCCCCCGCGCTCTCGCCCGCTTGCAAATTCATGATGATGGGCGTTATCGCCTCCAACTCCACCGCCATGAGCGAGTACGTGCTGCACATGAACGCGGTGCGCCTGGAAGTCGCCCTCTTTATTTTGACCTTCGCCATCAGCGGCTTTGTCATCGGTTTTCTGGTCGCCCGTGCGCTGCATCTGCCATATAGCGAGACGGCTACCATGTGCTTTACCTGCGGCATGCGTAACATCTCTTCGGGCGCCGTCATCGCCACGCAATACTTTCCGGGCGAAGTCGTATTCCCCGTCATGTGCGGCACGCTGTTTCAGCAGGTACTCGCCTCGCTTATCGGGCATCTCTTTGAGCGTCTAACCGGCGAGGAGCGCGCCGCCCAGCGCAAGCGGGTCGAGGCCGGCCGCGACGCCATGGCACGCTAGACTGTCCGCAGTGTGCGGGCGCTCACTTTACGATGTGAGCGCCTCCAGATGTGCACGGAGTCGCTCCGCATCGACATCGAGCGTGGTCTCAGCATTGACCTGGGCCAAACGATAGCCGACAAAGTAGGGCGAAGCCACCCAACGCGGCAGCGCCTTGGCAATGGTCCGACCGCCCAGGTGATAGAAGAACAGGTTATACGACTCTGCGCGACCACCGTGGTGCTCGTTCAGGATATAGCGCAGAGCTACCTGGATCGCATCGGCGAAGAGATCCGCCTCGGCTTGGTCTCTCGTGTCATCGCTGGCAGCGATTCCCTGCGGGGCTGAAACGTTGATCTCAAAGAACCCCATGATCGGTTCGGTTGAGATGTTGACCGCGATTCTCCCCTGTTGCCAGAGATTGATGCCTTCGAAATTGGCAGAAGTCAGCGAAGTGTAGCCGTCTTCCTGCTCCAAACCCACAATCTGCATGTGCGGATGAACGAGGCTACCGCCCGAGAGCGGACCCTTGTTCTTGTACATGAGCACGCTTCGATACTGCTGTGAATCAATCATCTGCTGCCAGCAACCCAGGGCAAACCGCATCACATGGTGGAGTTCATCCGGCTCATAGGTCACCAGGTCGGCATCGTGATCGGCCGACTCGATCAGCACGGTTTGACGGGTGGCGCGCAGGGTCTTGAACTTATTCTCGAGCCAGATGCAGTCACCATCGCGCTGGATGATGTTGGCAAGCCCCTCCGTGTCGCAAAAGGGGCACGCGGTGCCAGGGCGACGATTATCGTCAGGCTTACCGCTCGCCTGCTGAACGTCAAATACCAGCGCCACGGGTTATACCTCCAGCGGCACGATCTTGGTGCCATGGAGCTCGGAGACGCCTAGCGCCGCCGCGACCGTGTCGCGATTTGCCGTAGTGATGCCGCCGCCGGGAAGGATGGTCAAACGATCGCCCGCATACTCGATTAAACGAGCCAGGTGATCAAAATTATCCTCGATCGACGTACCGGCAGCGCCGCCATGCGTGAGGATGCGCGTAACGCCGCAGTCGGCAAGTGTATCAATCGCATCGAGCTGAGCCTCGGGCGAGAGCTGGTCAAATGCCATGTGGAAGGTGATGTCGATGGGCTCACGCTTGCATTCCTCGGTCGCGCAGCCCGCGGCCATCACGAGGGCGCCCAACGTAAGCTCGTCGAGTGCCCATCCGCCAGCGCAGGGCTTGCAGCAGCCAAAGACCAAGCCGTCAACGCCGGCGCTCACGGCAAGGCCCAGGTCCATCTCCATCATACGCAACTCGTCCTGGTTGTAGTGAAAGTCGCCGCCACGCGGACGGATCATGCACATCACCCGTGCATCGTGCTCGTGTGCATAGTTGGTCGTAGCGCTGATAACGCCGGCCGAAGGCGTGGTGCCACCGACGGCAAGGTTGTCGCACAGCTCGATACGCCTTGCACCGGCATCGATAGCCGCCGGCACCCGCTCAAAGTTCTCGGCACAAAACTCGTACAGCATAGATA
>CAUDDF010000076.1:0-5633 GCA_958448275.1 uncultured Collinsella sp. | reverse complement strand
CTAACTGGGGTACTCACAAGTTTGACTTCGCCCGCGGCGAGGTCCGCTCCTTCCTGGTCTCCAACGTGCTGTATTGGCTCGAGAACTTCCACGTTGACGGCATTCGCATGGACGGCGTGTCCAGTATGCTGTACCTCAACTTTGGCATCGACGATCCGGGCCAAAAGAAGTTCAACAAGTACGGTACCGAGGAGGACCTGGACGCCAGCGCGTTTATCCGTCAGGTCAACTGCGCCGTGGAGGCGCACTACCCCGACGTGATGATGATGGCCGAGGAGTCCACCGCGTGGCCGCTCGTGACCTATCCGCCGCAGGACGGCGGCCTGGGCTTCCACTACAAGTGGGACATGGGCTGGATGAACGACACCCTGCACTATATGCAGACCGATTTTCCGTGGCGCCCCGGCAACCACGGGCTGCTCACGTTCTCCATCATGTACGCCTTTACCGAGAACTTCATCTGCCCGCTGAGCCACGACGAAGTCGTGCACGGCAAGTGCTCGCTGATCGGCCGCATGCCGGGCGACTGGTGGCGCCAGTTTGCCGGCCTGCGCACGCTGGCTTTCTATCAAATGACACACCCCGGTGCCAAGCTCAACTTTATGGGCAACGAGATCGGCCAGTTTATTGAATGGCGCTACTACGAGTCCATCCAGTGGTTCCTGACCGAGGAGTACGAGACCCACCGTCATCATCAGGCGTTTATCAAGGCGCTCAACCACCTGTACACCGCCGAGCCCGCCCTGTACGAGCGCGGCTACACCGACGACGGCTTTACCTGGATCGACGCGGATAACTCCAAACAGTCCATCGTGAGCTTTGTGCGCCAGGGCGAGGACGTCGATGACGACCTGGTGATCCTGATCAACTTTGATCCGGCGAGCTACGAGAGCTTCCGTGTGGGCGTGCCGCGCGAGGGCGACTGGGAGGTCATCTTCGATTCCGACCGTCCCGAGTTTGGCGGCAGCGGATACGCCGGCGAGGAGCCCTATACCTGCTCGAGCGAGCCCTATCCCTGGAACGGGCAGATGGACTCCATCGAGATTAAGGTGCCCGGCCTGGCAGGTGTGGTGCTTAAGCGCCGCGGCCCCAGTAGCTATAAGCCGCCCGTGGTCGAGGAGCCCAAAAAGGCGACGCGCAAACGTGCGTCCTCGGTGAAGCCCAAGACCGCGGCTGCTAAGAAGGCTCCGGTTAAGGCGAAGGCTGCCAAGCCCTCTGCCAAGGCATCGGCCAAGTCCGCCACGGCCAAGAAGGCAGCCACCAAAAAGACTGCTCCCAAGGCCAAGGCAGCTGCTGTTAAGGCTCCTGCCAAGAAAGCGTAACAAAGGCGTTACCACTGTAATTACCCGCCCCGCGGGGGCGTAGGATACAAGTCATAACCGTTCCGGGAGAAACATCCCCGGGGGAAAGGAACGTATGAATAAGATCTTCGACAACAAGCAGGAGTTTACCGAGCTCTATCGCGATGCCGTCATGAGCATTAGCGGAAAGAGCGTCGAGGCCGCCAGCGACCTTGACCGCTTTAACGCCCTGGCCAAGCTCGTGGCCGAGAAGGCGCGCACCGTTGCCACCAAGAGCGACGCCCGTGCGGCGTCCGAGGGCAAGAAGCGCGTGTACTACTTCTCGATCGAGTTTTTGATCGGCCGCCTGCTCGACAACTACCTGCTCAACTTTGGCGTGCGCGACATGGTCGCCGAGGCGCTCGACGACATGGGCTTTGACCTGTCCGTCATCGAGAACCAGGAGCCCGACCCGGCACTGGGCAACGGTGGCCTGGGTCGTCTGGCCGCATGCTTCCTGGATTCCATGGCAGCCGAGGGCATTGCCGGCTACGGCAACGGCATGCGCTACCGCTATGGTCTGTTTAAGCAGGAGATCGTCAACGGCAGCCAGGTCGAGGCCACCGACGAGTGGCTCACCCACGGTTATCCCTGGGAGGTCCGTCGTCAGGACAAGGCCGTGACCATTAAGTTTGGCGGTCACGTCGAGGGCTTTGAGGAGAACGGCCGCACGTTCTACCGCACGGTGGACACGCAGGATATCCTGGCCGTCCCTTATGACATCCCCGTCGTGGGCTATGCCGGCGAGACCGTCAACAAGCTGCGCGTATGGGCTGCCGAGCCGGTCGAGGAGCACTTTGACCTTGAGGCCTTCAACCGCGGTGACTACGCCCTGGCCGATGCCGAGCGCGCCGAGGCCGAGGCCATCAGCGCCATCCTCTACCCCAACGACGCCGGCGAGCACGGCCGTCTGCTGCGCCTGAAGCAGGAGTACCTGTTTGTATCGGCCGGCATCTACAGCCTGCTCGACACCTTTGAGAAGGAGCACGGCGCGAACTGGGAGCTGCTGCCGCAGTTTGTGGCCATCCACACCAACGATACCCATCCCGCCATGTGCGGCCCCGAGCTCATGCGTATCCTCATCGACGAGAAGAAGCTCGAGTGGGACGACGCCTGGAACATCGTGACGCAGGTCGTGAGCTACACCAACCACACCATCCTGCCCGAGGCTCTGGAGAAGTGGCCCATCGGCACGTTCTCCAAGCTGCTCCCCCGCGTGTACCAGATCATCGACGAGATCAGCCGTCGTTGGCACGAGTCGTTCGACACCACGCAGGAGGGCTGGCAGGAGCGTCTGCGCCAGACCGCCATTCTGTGGGACGGCGAGATTCGCATGGCCAACCTGTCTGTGATCTGCAGCCATAGCGTCAACGGCGTGGCAAAGATCCACTCCGACATCATCAAGAACATCGTGCTCAAGGACTTCTATGCCTTAACGCCCGAGAAGTTCAACAACAAGACCAACGGCATCTCGCACCGTCGCTTCTTTGCCGAGGCCAACCCCACCTATGCCAAGCTCGTGACCGAGGCCATTGGCGACGGTTGGCTGAAGGACGCCTTTGAGCTTGAGAAGCTTAAAGGTTTTAAGGACGACACCGAGTTCCTGAAGGCCGTGGGTGCCTCCAAGCGCACTAACAAGGAGCGTCTGGCCGCCTACGTTAAGGCCGAGACCGGTCTGGACATCGACCCCAACACCGTCTTCGATGTCCAGGTAAAGCGCTTCCACGCCTACAAGCGCCAGCTCATGAACATCATGAAGGTGATGGACATCTACAACCGTCGCATCGCCGATCCCGACTTCCACGTGACGCCGACGACCTTCATCTTTAGCGGCAAGGCGGCCTCGAGCTACACCTTTGCCAAGGAGACCATCCGCCTCATTAACTCCGTGGCCGACGTCATCAACAACGATGCCCGCGTCAACGAGGTCATGAAGGTCTGCTTTATCCCCAACTTCCGCGTGAGCAACGCCCAGCTCATCTACCCCGCCGCCGAGATCTCGGAGCAGATCTCCACAGCCGGCAAGGAGGCCTCGGGCACGTCCAACATGAAGCTCATGATGAACGGCGCCATTACGCTGGGCACCCTCGACGGCGCCAACATCGAGATCGCCGACCTGGCCGGCCGCGAGAACGAGGCCATCTTTGGCCTGACCGCTCCCGAGGTCGAGCAGCTCTGGGCGTCGAACAGCTACTTTGCGTGGGATACGCTCAACAACGATCGCGAGCGTCTGGGCCGCGTGATGGACGAGCTCAAGGACAACACCTTTGCGGGTCTTTCGGGCAACTTCGAGAGCATCTACAACGAGCTCATGAACAACAACGACCCCGACCTGGTCATGGCAGACTTCCGCAGCTACGTCGACGCCTGGGAGGCGCTCACGAACAGTTACGGCGACCAGGAGACCTGGAACCGCAAGGCCCTGCTCAACACCGCCTCGAGCGGCTGGTTCTCGAGCGACCGCACCATTCGCGAGTACCGCGACGAGATCTGGCACGCGTAAAGGCGCGCGAGTTCCCTTATGCCAGCACGGCATTACTCGACGGGCGCGACCAGGCGCCGTGCCCGTCGCTAATGGGTTTAGGAACATCGATGACAGAAGGAGAAATCGATGAGTAAGAAAGAATGCATCGCGATGCTCCTCGCAGGAGGACAGGGCAGCCGATTGGGGGCACTCACCCAAAAGATCGCTAAGCCGGCGGTTAGCTTTGGTGGCAAGTTCCGCATTATCGACTTTTCGCTGTCCAACTGCTCCAACTCGGGCATCGACACGGTGGGCGTTCTGACGCAGTATCGCCCCTACCTGCTGCATGCCTACGTGGGCTCCGGCGAGGCGTGGGATCTGGACAGCCGCGACGGTGGCGTGTCAATCCTGCCGCCGTACGAGACGCAGACCGGCGGCGCCTGGTATGCGGGCACGGCCGACGCCATTACGCAGAACCTCGACTACATCAAGGCCAACGACCCCAAGTACGTCCTGATTCTTTCGGGCGATCACCTGTATCGCATGGACTACCGCAAGATGCTCAAGACGCACATTGAGAACAACGCCGACCTCACGGTGAGCGTTATGCCCGTGCCGTGGGAGGAGGCCAGCCGCTTTGGCATCCTGACCACCGACCCCGAGGACGGCCGCATCACCAAGTTCACCGAGAAGCCCGATAAGCCCGATTCGAACCTCGCATCCATGGGCATCTACATCTTCTCGGCCGACGTGCTGATCGAGGCGCTCGAGGAGGACGCTCTGGACCAGCGCTCGAGCCACGACTTTGGCAAGGACATCATCCCCAAGCTGCTCGGCGAGAACAAGCGCCTGTACAGCTACGAGTTCCACGGCTTTTGGAAGGACGTCGGTACCATCGCCAGCTTCCACGAGACCTCGATGGACCTGCTGGGCAACAACCCCGAGTTCGATCTGTTTGACAAGCACTTCCCCATCATGTCCAACATCACCACGCGTCCGCCGCACTACATTGGCCCTGACGGTCGCCTGGACGACTGCCTGGTCTCCAACGGCTGCAAGATCTACGGCACCGCTCGCCACTCGATCCTTTCGACCGATGTCATCATCGAGGAGCGCGCCGTGGTCGAGGACTCCGTGCTGCTGCCGGGCGCGCACGTTAAGAGCGGTGCGCACATCTGCCGCGCCATTTTGGGCGAGAACTCCACGGTCGAAGAGGGCGTGAAGCTCGGCTCTGTCGATACCACCAAGGATACGGCCGTCGTTGGAAATGACGTCGTTATCGGGAAGGGGGAATGATCCGATGATCAATCGCAAGGCCATCGGTTATATCACCGCTAACTACTCTTCGACCTACGGCAGCGTGCTGCTCAAGGACCGCCCCATCGCGTCCGTTCCGTTTTTGGGTCGCTACCGCCTGATCGACTTCCCGCTGTCCAACATGATGAATGCCGGCATCAAGACCGTCGGCGTCGTCATGCCGGGCAACTACCGCTCGCTGATCGACCACGTGGGCTCGGGCAAGGACTGGGGCCTGGACCGCAAGAAGGGCGGCCTGTTCATGGTCCCCGGCAACGCGTACGGCACCACCAAGGGCGGCATGCGCTTCCTGCTGCGCGACATCATCTCCAACAAGACGCTGTTCCAGCGCTCGGACAAGCCCTATGTCGTGATGATGGGCACCAATATCATCTTTAACATGGACCTCAACACCATCATCGACGCGCACGAGAACTCCGGCGCCCAGATGACCGTGGTGTACTGCAAGGCCACGCGCAACGTCGATGACGAGACCAAGCTGCAGATCAACGAGAACGGCCGCCTGACGGGCG
>CAUDDF010000075.1:0-6336 GCA_958448275.1 uncultured Collinsella sp. | reverse complement strand
CGGTGGTGCCGCCCTCGGAGGCCGAGGGGGTGTCCCAGCCCTGCCAGCCGACGCCCGAGACGTGGGCGTCGATCTGGACGCACGAGCCGTCTGAGTAGTCGGAACTGTCGAGCGAGAGCTTGAGGTCCTCGAGGGCGAGGCCGCGGCCTGTGGTGCCGGCGGTCGCCCCGTCGGACACGGCGCCCTGCCAGCCAACGTTGGAGACGTGGGCGCGGTAGGTCAGGGACATGGGCTTCTTCTTGAAGGCGTAGTCGACGTTGGCCCCGTCGGACGAGGGGGCGGCGTCGCCCTTCTTGACGAGCCTGATCTGGACGGCCTCGAGAGAGCATGACATACCGGTGGTGCCGGCCTCCTCGCCGTCCTTGGCCCAGGCCATCCAGCCGATGTTGGAGGCGTGCACGCGGTAGTAGACGTCGTAGTCCTTGGCGAGGGAGCCCGTGAGCCTCAGGCGCACGGCCTCGACGGCGCGGCCCTGGCCGGTGGTGCCGCCCTCGGAGGCCGAGGGGGTGTCCCAGCCCTGCCAGCCGACGCCACTTACATTGGCGTTAATTTGCACAGAGCCATCTTCAACGGGATTCAAGATGCTGACCTTAAGATCCTCCACTGATTTAGACTGCCCCGTTGTGCCAGCCGTAGATCCGTCGCGCTTGCTGCTCATCCAGCCAATATTCGAGACATGCGCCTCATACTGAATATGCATCTTGCTGTCATCTACGTTGAGAAGAGAACCGTTGAAGCAGTAGTTCATGTCACAGCGTCCGTTGACGCCCGGGACATTGCCACTGCTTGAATACTGCCAGAAACTGTAGCTGCCAGCATAATCGCAACGCCAATTATATTGAGCGACCCAATGGTCATAACCGCTCAACGACGGAGAATTCAGGTAGTTGTTAAGCCAGTTAAGGTTCGCATAGATACCCGACTTAAAGCCAATGGCCTCCATACGGTTGCAAAAAGCCTGCGCAATCTGGGTAAGCTTATCCTTGCTGAAATCCGGATCTTGCAAGATATAGCTATCCTCAAGATCATAATAAACGGGAAGCGACGGATGATGGCCGCCGAGCCAAGCAAGTGTCCTGTCGGCCTCTTTATTGGCATCCTCTACAGAACGGGCGTAGGAGTAGTAATACACGCCATAAGGAATGCCGAGGCGTTCACATTCAGCAGCGTTCCTTTCAAAAGAATCGTCAGGTTTTCCGTAAACCGGACCGACCTTGAGAATGGCAAAATTAATCCCCGCGGCCTTAACCTTATTCCAATCAACAGTTCCTTGATGATTGCTGACATCGATGCCGCGCGCAACAGCGCCATTGGGCAAAGGATCGTCAGTTAAAGACTGCGCATCGATGTCGCCATTGTCAGAATCGATAAGCACGCCGTTTTCGAAACGCCAAGAGTTCGGTTCCAAAGAGTCGGCTTCGCAGGAATTCATTTCAGTGGAATCAACGGTTGGGGCTTCACCGTTTGACTCGTCAACACGAGACTCTTCGATGCCAATTCCAGGCTGTTCGCCTGAATCAGAGTCTACACCCCCATCAGGACGAGCAGCATTTGCATCGTCACCATACCATTCGGTTACACCCTGAGAACCCGAGGCATCGTCCTGCGCTCCCTGAGAGCTTGCACCTTGAGATTCGTACTCGTTCGATGTTTGCGAGACCGACTGCGAAGCAGCGGCGGCCTGGACCGACAGCGCATACGCGCTGTAAGGCTGAATGATTTGCGACCAGCCCATCAATAGCGTACAAACCAAAGCAGCAGACGCTTTAAGACGTTTCATGCATATCCCCCGAGACAGTAACCACAGATAAAGAAACGAATACTAGCTATATTACCGCACTTCCATACAGGCATTTAAAGCTTAGGAAAGCACCAGTTAGCACACAGTCAAAAAGAGGCGCTCCTGCAACGGAGCGCCTCAACAGACTCTATGCGAAAGGCCTAGCGGCACCGATTACACGACCTGGAGCATTGACCGAGCGCTCGGTCACACCGATCCCAGGCCACGAATCAATGATTCGACCGTTTCCGATATAGATTCCAATATGGCCCTGGTAGTAGACCACATCTCCCCTCTGCATAGCAGAAGTGCTAACCGGCATAAACGTGTTGTTGCGATACCAATTCATGGAGTTGTAGGTTTGCTCGGGCAACCAACGATGGTTATACGGGTTATACCAACCCATATCCATGCCAGTCGCATACAGACATTGCAGCACTAAGCCCGAACAATCAACCGCATCCCCCGGCCAAGAAGACCAAGGCTCGATATAACGCGTCCCGATATATTCACGAGCACGCTGGACGAATGCGTTGATGCAATCCTGTCGCGAAGCGTTGTAAGGAATTCGAGAAGGCGTGACATACGTAAAGTAACCGGTGCAATACGAAGGAAGCTGCACGCTATTGCAACTAACCTTTGGATAAGATCCCGGGGTCTGATACCCCATATAACGATAGGTCTCAAAATACGAATCAGACGTAGAGCCTGGTGCGGAAGCGCCCTTGGGAACAATCTTTACCTGTAATGCCTGAACAGGAATGCCAAGCTTCGTGGTGCCCGCCGGTGATCCATTTTTGGTCCAGCCAAGCCATCCGTAATTTGACACGTGGACGCGATACCAGACATCAAAGTAATTCGAAACGTCACCAGTCAAATTAATCTTCACAGCTTGGATTTGTTGTCCCTGTCCAATGGTTCCCGCTGTGGCTCCATCTGAGACAGCAGATTGCCAGCCGATATTGGATACGTGGGCGGAATACGAAATGCCACCGTTCATGGAACTATCGGAAAGGGACAGTTGCATTGCCTCCATGGCACGGTTCTGCCCAACCGTTCCGGCAACACCGCCATTGCCAACAGACGCTTGCCAGCCAAGACCGGAGCAATTTGCCTTAGCGGATAGCCCAGGAAGCTGGATCAACGCAGCATGATCTTGAACGGGAGCGTCGGACGAACCCTTGGCAACCAACTTAATTTGAATTGCCTCGGCCTGCTTAGACAGCCCAACGGTGCCAGCTGCGGCGTCATTTTTAGCCCAACCAAGCCAACCATAATCCGCCGCATGAATACGGTAGTAAATATTGTATTTTGACGAGTCGTTGCCAGTGAGCCTTAATTTAACCGCCTGAATTGCGAGGCCCTTGCCAACAGTGCCAGCATAGGAAGCACCCGAAACGTATGGCTGCCAACCGATATTCGCAACGTGTGCTGACACTTCAACGGAGGCATCGATGCCCTGCGTCGAAATATACAACGCCTGCAGAGAACGAGACATGCCCGTCTGGCCGGCAGTTTCGCCATTGCCAACGGGAGCCAACCAGCCCGCAGAAGCAACGTGCGCCTGGGATACAAGACCGATTCCCGACGTTTCGGTAAATGCATTACCGGTAGAACCAGGGGCAGGTTGACCCTTACGAACAAGTGCAACATCTATGCCGCACAAACCGGAAGAACCACCAGAAACGCCACATGCCTGACCATTTGACGTCCAGCCCGTCCAGCCATTACCGGAATCGTATACTCGATACCAAATGTCATAATTGGCAGCAAACTGGCCGCTCAGCGACATTTTTATCGCTTTAATGGGTGCGCCGGATACCGCCTTGGCGGCGCCGCCATCCGATTCGGAAGCACCCCAGCCTGAATATGCATCCATAACGGCATAGGAAATTGACCCGTCATCAGTTTGGCCTGCAACGCTTAAGGCAATGGAGTTCAGCGGTTTGGCGCCCTTGCCCCCGATCGTAGCCTTTTGACCAGAAGATAAGCCAAGACTCTCTCCAGAAACGGCGGATCCGGAAACCGCAACAGCATCTAGATCGCCGATAAAGACATTGCTCGAAGAGCCAGGCGCTGCTCCGCCTTTCTCCACAAGGATTACCTTTACCGCTTCGATAGCCTTGCCTTTACCGGCAGAACCAGCGGCAGCTCCATTGCAAGCCCAATCAAGCCAGCCTATACCTGACACATGAGCACAATACCAGACGTCATATTTTTCAGCTGCCTCACCGGTTAGACGAATCTGAACGGCTTCGAGACGCTGAGACTTACCAGTCGTTCCACAGTGCCCCTCAGACCACTGCTGCCATCCGACATTAGAAACATGGCCACGAAGCTCAATGGAGCCCGAGTGACCATACCAGCCAAGCTGAGCCTCAAGAGCCTCCATGGGGAGGCCCCTACCAGTTGTCCCGGCAACAGATCCGCCGCCTACGGGCGACATCCAACCAATATTTGACGTATGTGAGCGAACAATGATTGAGGCAGGTTCATCGCTACGGCTCTTAAAAGGACAGGCGGTGTCGCCCGGGGCGGGGTCGCCCTTGGGCAGGACCGCGACCTGGACGGCCTGGACGGCGCGGCCGTAGCCCGCCGAGCCGGCGTCGGCGCCGTCGCACGCCCAGCCCAGCCAGCCGAACTCCGCGGAGTGGACGCGGTACCAGACGGTGTAGCGGGCGGACAGCTCCCCGGACAGCCTGACCCTCAGGGCCTCGACGGCCCGGGACTGGCCGGTCGTGCCGGCGGTGCCGCCGTTGCCGACGGCGGCCTGCCAGCCGACGTTCGAGACGTGGGCCTCGACGGATACGGCATTTGCAATCTGTTCTTGAGAGGTGGCTCCATCCACTTCAAGTGAGATTTTTAGTGCCTCAAGATTCAAGCCCCTACCCGTGGTTCCGGCAACCTTACCCAAACCAACCGGATCCATCCAGCCAATATTCTGCACATGGGCAGAAACACTAACGTTTTTGACGGTGAGCTGATCGTTGGAGGCAGAATCAGCGGCAGCGGCTTCGTTAGTCTCCCCCGATAAGACCTGCTGCGCGTCTTGAGGCTCGCTATCTACGGAGCCAGCATCCGATTCTTGCCCCTCAGAGATAGGCTCAACTTGATTGGAAGTAGAGCCTTCAAGATGAAAGCTGTTTGAATCATCAGATCCGTCAATTGAATAATCGGCATATGCAGCAGTCACGGCCCATGATTGACTCATGAACAACGCGATAACCACAAGTATAGAAACGGACACATCTAAGAGACGCTTCACGATTCCACCTTCCTTCGACTTCGACGGCGTCTATTTAATGACGACCGCCTGAGCTCCTCGTTGCGAGTATAGCGAAGCAATGCGCTGAGCTGAGTTAGAGACATAGCCAGCGAGTGAATCGGCAATGTAAACGGTACCTAGGGAGCGATTAAAGCCTCTTAAAACAACGGTGTGAGAGTTGGTATAGGTTCGATAAACCCTTCCACCGTAAGCCTGAGTCGCATAGCAACTTCCCAGGTTTTGCATACCTATCGTCGACCAAATAATAACGGGATGCCCGGCTTCCAAGTACGAATAAAGGTCATAGAAACCAGTACCAGTCACATTGTAGGCTCGCAAACTACTGCCACTACTAATCAAGAAAGAATTAGCGGTGTTGGTCAGTCCGGGAGCAGATATGCAGTTTCCATTCGAAGCGCTATGAGGATTGCCCCAAAACGCCGTAACAAAATCCCAACTGCTCTTAGGCATATACGCGTCTGCAATGACGGTTTTACCCAAACCAAATCCGTAATAGTTAAGCGCATTGGTCAATGCAACGGACTCGCAGCCAGTCGGAAGCTCAGGGTTCTGCATTGTACAAGGAACGTTGAGGACAACCGAATTCGGATGCAATGGGCGGTCCCTGTACGCGCCGTCCGTCGGGCCCGGGGCCGCCGAGCCCTTCGCGAGGATGCGGACCTGGAGCGCCTCGACGCGGTAGCCGATGCCGGTCGTGCCGGCGCGGGCCCCGTCGCTGGCCCAGCCGAGCCAGCCGTAGTCCTGCACGTAGGCGCGGTACCACACGTCGTAGTACTCGGAGAGGTCGCCGGTCAGGCGCATCTTCACGCACTCGACCGCCCTGCCCTGGCCGGTCGTGCCGGCCACGGCGCCGCCCGAGACCTCGTCCTGCCAGCCGACGCCCGAGACGTGGGCGCTGTAGGACAGGCCGCCGGAGACCGGCGAGGAGACCTCGGCGGCGATCGCCTCGACGGCGCGGGACTGGCCGGTCGTGCCGGCGGTGCCGCCGTTGCCGACGGCGGGCTGCCAGCCGACGCCGGAGACGTGGGCCCTGAGGCTGAGCGAGGGGACGGAGAGCTCGGCGGGGGCGCCCGTCGAGGGGGCGTCGCCGCCCTTCTCGACGAGGACGGCCTGGAGGGCCTCGGCCTGGACGCCGAGCCCCTCGGTACCAGCGGCCTCGCCGTCCTTGGCCCAGCCGAGCCAGCCGTAGCCGGCCGCGTGGACGCGGTACCACACGTGGATTGGCTACACTGATGTGGACAGTTCCGGGAGGGGCGCAGGAGACGGGAGG
>CAUDDF010000074.1:0-6395 GCA_958448275.1 uncultured Collinsella sp. | reverse complement strand
AGGGCGGCATGACCAGAAGGTCTATGCCGTCCTCTTTTCATGCCAATTTGTTCGCCCTGGCGACCGCTCGCTGGCATTGCCAGAGCATCGGCGTTGCCTTGGCTGTTGGAAATGATCCCAATGACTATGACCCCTTTGCGCCAGTTTCTGTCGAGTCGGTGCTTCTTGCGGGTTGCCCGTATAATGGTTTGCGTATGAACCGCAACCAAGGAGTTCCAGTTTATGGACCAGAGCCTTTTTAAATTCGACCTGATCGCCGAGGACCCGACGACGCATGCGCGTGCCGGCGTGCTGCACACCCCGCACGGCGACATCGAGACGCCAATCTTTATGCCCGTGGGCACCAAGGCAAACGTCAAGGGTGTTCCTACCGAGACCGTCAAGCAGCTCGGCGCCCAGATCGTGCTTGCCAATACCTATCACCTGTCCATGCGTCCCGGCGAGGATACCATCGCCGAGCTGGGCGGCCTGCACAAGTTTATGAACTGGCACGGCCCCATCCTCACCGACTCGGGCGGTTTCCAGGTGTTCAGCCACAACGACGCGGTCAAGCTCACCGATGAGGGCGTGCGCTTTATTGTCAACGATTACGACGGCCGCCACGTGTTCTGGACGCCCGAGGACAACATGGAAATCGCCATGAAACTCGGCTCCGACATCTGCATGCAGCTGGACCAGTGCCCGGGCTATCCCGCCACGCGCGCCTACGTTGAGCGCGCCGTTGAGCTGTCGAGTATGTGGGCCGAGCGCTGCTATAAGGCGCATACCCGCGACGACCAGGCGCTCTTTGGCATTGTTCAGGGCGGCATGCACCTAGATCTGCGCCTGCGCTCGCTGCGCCATTTGGAGGAGTGCGGCGACTTCCCCGGTTACGGCATCGGCGGCTACTCGGTGGGCGAGGACCACGAGACCATGTTCGAGACCCTGGCACCGCTCGTAAGCGAGTACATGCCCAAGCACAAGCCACGCTACCTGATGGGCGTCGGCAACCCCACCACCCTCGTGCGCGGTGTGGGCGTGGGCATCGACATGTTCGACTGCGTGCTGCCGACGCGCACCGGCCGCATGGGCACGGCGTTCTCCAGCGAGGGTCGCCTCAACTTCCGCAACGCGCGTTTTGCGCACGACGACGGCCCCATCGATCCCACCTGCACCTGCCCGGTGTGCACGGGCGGCTACAGCCGCGCGCTCATCCGCCACATGGTCACGCAGAAGGAGATGCTCGGCGGCATTCTGCTGTCGATGCACAACATCTACTACCTGCTCAACCTTATGCAGCGTGCCCGCCAGGCCATTATCGAGGGCCGTTACGGTGCATTCGTGAGCGACTGGATGAACAGTCCTGCTGCGGTGGATTACTAAGGGCGACAGGCACGCTTGCAGAGCGTGGGCAACGGCAAAGGTTGAGCGGCAGCCGCTCGTCACATTCGCTGACGCCGGCTGCGCGACCGCTGACCGATGCCTTGCAAGCGCTTGATGCAACGTGGGTACCATACCGAATAGTTGATGTTCGGGCGGGTGTTTGGCGCATGGCGTCGACCCCGCCCGCTTTTCTTTTTCTCGATAGGAGTACCCATGATTAAGAATGAGAACGTCGAGGGCGAGCCTGCCTACGACGAGACGTACCGACGCGGTCCTGTGGTCATGCGCGGTCCCATGATTCCCAAGGACAACACCTACGCCAACCTGCTGGCGCCCGAGGAGTCGACCGACTGGTTGCATGCCGATCCGTGGCGCGTACTGCGCATTCAGGCTGAGTTTGTCGACGGCTTTGGCGCGCTTGCCGAGCTCGGGCCCGCGGTGACCATCTTCGGTAGCGCCCGCACGCCCAAGACCGATCCGCTCTACAAAGCGGCGCGTACCGTCGGGCGCAAGATCGCGCAACGTGGCGTGGCGGTCATCACCGGTGGCGGCCCCGGCATCATGGAAGCGGCCAACAGGGGAGCGGCGAGTGTCAATGGCAAGTCAGTTGGCCTGGGCATTGAATTGCCGCACGAGCAGGGGCTCAACAAATACGTAAACCTCGGTATGGACTTCCGCTACTTCTTTGTGCGCAAAACCATGTTCGTTAAGTACAGCTCGGGCGCCATCGTGTTTCCCGGCGTCTTTGGCACGCTCGACGAGATGTTCGAGGTGCTCACGCTGGTGCAGACGCACAAGGTCAAGCGCATGCCGCTCGTGCTGGTGGGCAGCGAGTACTGGCAGGGCCTGTTCGACTGGCTCAACGGCCCGGTGATGAGCGCCGGTATGATCAGCCCGCTCGATCCGGATCTGGTACACATTACCGATGACCTCAACGAGTCCGTCGACATTGCGCTCAGCGGGTTGATATAGGGCGAGCGTGCCTGTCGTTGTAGTATTGTGAATGGCAGACTGATGCTATTTAACATCAGTCTGCCATCTAAATTGGGTATACTGATGCAAAAGACGAGGCGAGGAGGTCGCGTATGTCCACTGCAACGGTTAAGCCTACGACGGTTCGCATCGAAGAGGGGCTCAAGGAGCAGGCGACTGAGTTCTTGGATACGGTTGGTCTAAGTCTCAATTCGTATCTCAACCTTGCTGTTCGGCAGCTGGTAAATCAGCGAAAGATTCCTTTTGAGATCGTAGGAAGGGCAGAGGTGCCCAACGAGGCGACGAGACGCGCCATGGTGATCGCCGAGGCTCATGAGTTGGGGATTTTGACGGACGACAGCCCGTCATTCAATAACGCTGATGAGCTTATATCGTTCCTCGATGAGGACTAGCGATGTTTGAGATTAAAGTCGAGGCTCAGTTTAAGGCGGATTACAAACGGACGATGCGCATCCATCCGCAGCTAAAAACCGAGTTTAGGGCGGCGGTCGCAGAGCTTGCAGCTCACGGCTCGCTTCCCGCGGAATATGGCGCCAATGAGCTTTCAAACCCGGGCGGCAACTACAACGGCCACATCGATTTCCATCTATCCGATGGCTTGGTCGACGTGGTCGTTCTCTACTTGCCGCATAAGACTAATCCTGTGATCCGGCTGGTCAGAATGGGCTCTCATGAGGAGCTGTTCCAGGGTCCGCAGGGCTGATTGCCGATTTCTAAGTTGCGGTGGAATAGGGATTGATTGGCGGCTAATAAGCCAAAAACAGTCCCTATTCCACCGCAACTGATGTGGGCGTCCCTAGTGAGTTGGCTGGTAGCGGGGGCAGTAGCTGATGGCGATGGCGTCGACGCCTACGTGGGTGGCGATGGTGCAGCCGATGGGGCCGGTGCCGGCGTCTACGTAATCCTGACCCGCGAGTGCCTCGTTGACAAGCTCCTGCTCCTCGGCGGCGCCGGTCGTGAGCACGCGCACGCTGGAGCCCGGATACTCGGCCAAAAATGCGAGGCAATCGGCCATGGTGTTGGTAACGATGCGCTTGGCACCGCGGCCCTTTTTTATGGCCTTGATCTCGCCCGATTTCCACTCCGGCGAAACGGCCAGGCGAATGTTGAGCATTTGCGTGAGCTGGCCGGCGAGCTTGGGCGCGCGGCCGTTCTTAACGAGATTCTCGAGCGTGCGGGGAATCAGCAGCAGGTGGGCGTCGGGCAGCGTCGCGCGGATCTGCGCCTCGGTCTCGTCCAGGCTGCGGCCGTCCTCGCGCATGGCCAGCGCGTACTCCACCAGCAGGCCCTCGGCGCCCGAGCCGGTGCGCGAGTCGATGCAGCGCACGTCGAGCTCGTGCGTCTCGGCCGTCAGGCTGGCGTTGGCGTAGCAGGCGGACCACTCGCTGCACAGCGAGATAAAGATGGCGCTATCGTGGCCGTCGGCGCGCACGCGGTCAAAGAGTTCCTTGAACTCGCCGGCACTCGGCTGCGAGGTGTGCGGCAGCTGCTCGGAGCCGGCCATGCGGGCGACGTACTCTTGGGCGGTAATCTGCACCTGGTCGAGCAGGTCCTCGCCCTCGATAATCACATGCAGCGGAATCACGTAAATGCCGAGCTCTTGGGCGCGGGCGGGGGAGATGTCCGACGTGGAGTCGGTTATGATGGCAAAAGACATAATTGCACCTTTCGTTGGGGCGCGACGGCGCCGCCTTCTGAGAGCAAAGTGCGACAAGTATAGTGGAGTCGTTCCACATTTCTAGGTTCAATTGTTGAATAGTCAACAGTTTGAAGTGTCGGTGTGGAAATCGTCAACTGGGGAAGAGGGATGCCGATGGAGGCGCTGGAGATATGCAAACGGCCGGTCGTGCTGTTTGATTTTGATGGCACGGTGGCCGATACGGGTCGGGCGGTGATGACCTCGACGCGCAAGACGCTGGCTGCACGCGGGTTTTCGGAGGCGCAGATGGGTGACCTGCGTCGCATGATCGGGCCGCCCCTGTGGAAGAGTTTTCACGACTTTTATGGCTTCTCCCGCGAGGAGTCGCTTGTGGTGGCCGACGAGTACCGCGCCTTTTTTGACGAGCTGGGACCGGAGGAGTATCCCGTGTTTGACGGGATCCCCGAGCTGCTGGATGGGTTGGTCGCCCAGGGCAAGCGCTTGGCCGTGGCGACGTCGCGCATGGAGGCAAAGTGCGTTGACATGGTGGGAGAGCTGGGACTTTCTCAGTTTGAGGCGGTGGTTGGCATGAATCCGCCGCAGGGGCGCGAGACCAAGGCCGATTCGGTCCGCGACGCGTTGGCGGCCTTGGGTGCGGCCGCGGGCGATGCCGTGATGATCGGCGATCGCTTTAACGACGTCGAGGGCGCGCACGCGATGAGCGTGCCGTGCATTGGTATCTATTCGGGCGCGGCGGCGCCGGGCGAGCACGAGGCGGCGGGTGCCGATGCAGTGGTGCACTCGGCGGCCGAGCTTGCTAAACTTTTCGCTATATAGGTATTTGATGTGAGGGGCGGGCACGCTCGCCGCTCATTGGTAAGGAGGTCGTCCATGAATCAGGTGGAGCAGAGCGTTGCCGAGTATGTCGACGAGGTCTGGGAGGATGTCGTCGCCGATATCGAGCAGCTGGTGAGTTATCCGTCCGTGGCAGTTTCTGCCGATGCGGAGCCCGGCGCGCCGTTTGGCCGCCCGGTCCGTGACGCGCTCGATTGCGCGCTCGGCATCGCGCAGAAGCTCGGCTATCAGACGAGCGACGACGAGGGCTATGTGGGAATCGCCGATATCCCGGGCCGCGGCGACAAACAGCTCGCGACTATCTGCCACGTGGACGTGGTTCCCGCCGGCCCTGGCTGGAACACCGACCCGTTCACCATGGAGCGCCGCGAGGGCTGGCTGCTCGGTCGCGGCGTGATTGACGACAAGGGCCCGGCGGTATTGTCACTCTACGCCGGCGCCTACTTGCTCAAGCACGGCATTGTTCCGCGCTACACCTTCCGCGCGCTGCTGGGCTGCGATGAGGAAGTGGGCATGTCCGACGTTCACCATTATCTGGAGAACAACGCAGACCCCGACTTTTTGTTTACGCCCGATGCCGAGTTCCCGGTCTGCAATGCTGAGAAGGGCCAGTTTGGGGCGACGTTCGTGAGCCCCAAGATCGACGGCGGGCGCATTGTGTCCTGGAGCGGTGCCGAGGCGAGCAACGCCATTCCGTCGCAGTCTATCTGCGAGCTCGCGATTGCCGCCGATGAGCTGCCGGCGCCGGTCGAGAATGCTGACCGCCTGGAGATCACGGCTCTCGACAATGGTCATGTGCAGATTTTCGCCCACGGTATTGGCGGTCACGCCTCGATGCCCGAGGGGACGATCAATGCCGTCGGCCTGATCGTGTCGTATCTGCGCGAGGCCGAGGACGCGTTTGGTGCACGCGACGAGCGCCTGCTGACGCCTGCCGAGCACGAGTTCGTCAAGTTCCTGGCCTTTGTGCATGCGGATGCCTATGGTCGCGGCCTGGGTATCGACGCGACGAGCCCAGCGTTTGGCCCGCTTACCTGCAACGCTGGCGTCATCCGTGTGGCGGATGGCCATATCGAGCAGGTCATCGACGTGCGCTTCCCCGACAGCACGAGTGCCGATACCATCCGCGAGCAGCTCGAGCCGCTCGTGGGCCGTTTTGGCGTGACGTGCCGTGTGGGTCGTGCGAAGGTGCCGTTCTCGGTGTCTGCCGACGATCCGGCCGTGAAGGCGCTTATCGATACCTATAACGAGTTCACCGGCAAGCATGCCGAGCCCTTTGCCATGGGCGGCGGCACGTACGCGCGCAACTTTGCCCGCGCCGTCTCGTTTGGCCCCGAGGAGACCGGCCTGGAGCTGCCCGCATGGGGCGGCCAGATGCACGGCCCCAACGAGTGCGCCAACGAGGAACAGCTCAAGCAGGCGCTCAAGATCTATATTGTTGCGATCCTCCGTTTGAATGAATTAGAGCTTTAGGGTTACGCGGTTTTACCAAACCGCGTAACAGCTCGACGCTGCAAACGCCCCCAAGCGGCAATCTGACGTTCAA
>CAUDDF010000073.1:0-6458 GCA_958448275.1 uncultured Collinsella sp. | reverse complement strand
AAAGCCGTGAAGAACGGCAACGTCTGGGTCACAAGCGCCGACATGTACCAGCAGATGACTTCTACCGCCGACATTATCGACGAGCTGCACGGGGCGTTCACCGGCGATGACACGAGTGACTTCCATTATCTGAGGAAGCTCGGCTAGCGCCATGAGAAGCCGGCTTACCATGGCATACGACGAATCGGGGCGCGCCGCGCGGTGTCGCGTCGTGACGGCGCTGCTCGCTGTTGCCCTCATCGTGCTCGTCGGGGCCAACCTGTGCATCGGGAGCGTGCTCGTGCCCGCAGACCACATCCCCGACATCCTTTCGGGCGGCGCGGCCAATTCCATGGAAAGCCAGGTCATCTGGGAGATTCGCCTGCCGCGCGTGCTTTCAGCCATACTTCTCGGCGGGGCACTTTCGCTCTCCGGGTTCCTGCTGCAGACGTTTTTCAACAACCCCATCGCAGACCCGTTCATCTTGGGCGTCTCCTCGGGCGCAAAGTTCGTCGTCGCGCTTACGATGATCGTGCTTCTGGGCGCGAACCAGGCCATGTCCTCGCCGGTCATGGTGGCCGCAGCGTTTCTGGGATCGCTTATCACCATCGGCTTCGTGCTCCTCATCGCACGGCGCATAAGTTCCATGGCCATGCTCATCGTGGCGGGCGTCATGGTGGGATACATCTGCTCGGCGGCGACGAACTTCCTCATCGCCTTCGCCGACGACCAGTCCATCGTGAACCTGCACAACTGGTCTTTGGGTAGCTTCTCGGGTTCGAGCTGGGACGACGTCGCGGTCATCGCGGTCGTGGTGATCACCGTGAGCGCATGCGTATTCGCGATATCGAAGCCCCTTTCCGCCTTCCAGCTGGGAGAAGCCTACGCAAAAAGCGTCGGCGTGAACGTCGCACGCTTCCGCGTGGTGCTCGTCCTTCTAGCAAGCATGCTCTCCGCCTGCGTGACCGCGTTCGCTGGTCCGGTGTCGTTCGTAGGCATCGCGGTTCCGCATCTCGTTAAGTCGGCGCTGAAGTCGTCGAAGCCCATCCGCGTGATTCCTGCGTGCTTCTTGGGAGGCGCCATCTTCTGCGCGGGCTGCGATTTGATCGCACGCACGCTGTTCTCCCCCGTCGAGCTTTCCATCAGCGCCGTCACCGCCATCTTCGGCGCGCCGGTGGTTATCGCACTCATGTTGAAGAAGCGGGTGAGGTAGATGGGGAAATTCGTGCCGCAGCCCAAAACGCTCGGAGGGGAGTCGAACCTCGAAACCCCGGTCGAAACGCAGGCTGACGGAGCGCCGCTTTTCCGCATAAGCGACCTGTCGGCGGGTTACGACAAGAAGGTCGTAGTCGAAGGCGTCGATCTGGAGGTTCGCGCGGGCGACGTCGTGGCGCTCATCGGGCCGAACGGCTCGGGCAAGTCGACCATCTTGAAAACAATCACACGCCATCTGGCACCGCATGCCGGCACGGTCGAGCTCGACGGGCGAGAGATTTCCCGATGGAAGACGGCGGAGTTCGCAAGGAACCTTGCCGTCATGCTGACAGATCGCCCCCGGACCGAGCTCCTCACCTGCCGCGATATCGTAGAGGCGGGAAGGCATCCCTACACCGGGCGAATGGGCACACTCACGCCCGATGACCATAATCGGGTCGACGAGGCCATGAAAACCGCACATGTGGAAGGGCTCGCCGAGCGCGACTTCATGCAGATAAGCGACGGGCAACGCCAGCGCGTCATGCTCGCACGCGCCATCGCGCAGGATCCGCGTGTGCTCGTGCTCGATGAGCCCACGTCGTATCTCGATATCCGCTACCAGATCGACCTGCTGCGAATACTTCGCCACCTTGCGAAATCGCGGAATGTTGCTGTCATCATGTCCATCCACGAACTCGAGCTCGCGCAGAAAAGCGCCGACAAGGTGATTTGCGTGAAGGACGGCCGGGTCTTCCGCGCCGGCGCACCCGAGGACATATTCACGCGCGAGACGATTGGCGAGCTCTACGGCCTTCAACATGGCACCTTCAACGAGCGCTTCGGCAGCGTGGAAATTGGGCGCCCACACGGCGATGCGCACACGTTCGTCATCGCCGGCGCAGGTACGGGGTCAGCTGTGTTTCGCCAGCTCATCCGGCAGGGCAAGGCGTTCTACGCGGGCATTCTGCACGAAGGGGACATCGACTGCGAGCTCGCGCGCGACCTGGCGACGGAATGCGTGGCCGAGCGCGCCTTCGAGCCGATCGGGGATAAAACCATAGCCCGCGCCAAAGAGCTCCTCGTCCACTGCGCGCGCCTTATCGTGTGCCCCGCCGCCTTCGGCACCATAAACGCCCGCAACGCAGAGCTCGTCGAGTTCGCACGATCGCATGGTATCGAGGTAATGCAAGCGTGCGAAGGCGCATCGGAGGATTCCAATGGATACGCCTAGGCGCGGTCCAAGAAATCGTCCGCATCCCCATCTGACACTATTTCACCGCAACTTAGAAGGTGTCGGCGTATAACGCTTCACCCCAAATTAAATTGATTCGTTGAATAGACACACTACAAATCTTTAGACTTCGTTTAATCCACAAGTGGGTATTATCACACATTAAGCACACGTGAAAGGATATACCCATGTCGCTTACACGGTCAGCAGAGCGTGCAGCGCTCAACAAGCTCATCGATTATCTCGACGACAACCCGCAAGAAAACATCGACAAAATCATGGACCTCGTGAACAAGCTGGTCCCCAATCGCGTATTTCCTGTACAGCGAGAGGCATTCACCAATGTCATCAAGAGCCGCGGCAATTGGTATGACCTGATCATGCGTGTGTTCAGCCTTAATCCCCAGATGCGAACCAAACTGCTTAAGACCCTCATTGTCGACGCCAACCTGCTAGCTTGGCCAGAGCAGGAAAAGAACCGCGAAAAGTACCAGTGCAACGTTCCGTGGGCCATCCTGCTCGATCCCACGAGCGCCTGCAACCTGCATTGTACGGGCTGCTGGGCCGCCGAGTACGGCTACAAGCAGAATCTCTCGTTCGAAGACATCGACTCTATCGTTACGCACGGCAAAGGGCTCGGTACGCATATCTACATCTATACCGGCGGCGAGCCGCTCGTCCGCAAGCACGACCTGATCAGAATTTGCGAAAAACATCAGGACTGCGTGTTTCTCTGCTTTACCAACTCCACGCTGATCGACGAGGCCTTCTGCGACGATATGATTCGCGTAGGTAATTTTGTCCCCGCCATCAGCGCCGAGGGCAATGAGCACACCACCGACGCCCGTCGCGGCGAGGGTACCTACGCAAAGATCGAGCACGCCATGAAACTCCTGCGCGAGCGCGACTTGCCGTTTGGTATCTCCACCTGTTGGACCAGCGCCAATGCCGATACGGTTGCTACCGAGGAGAACATGGACTGGATGATCGGCGAGGGAGCACTCTTCTGCTGGTACTTCCACTTTATGCCGGTTGGCCGCAATGCAACCCCCGAGCTCATGCCCACGCCCGAGCAGCGCGAGCACATGTATCACTTTATCCGCGAAATGCGTGAGAAGAAGCCGCTGTTTACGCTCGACTTCCAAAACGACGGCGAGTTTGTAGGCGGATGTATCGCCGGCGGCCGCCGCTACCTGCACATCAACGCCGCCGGAGACGTGGAGCCGTGCGTGTTCATCCACTACTCAAACGCCAACATCCACGATGTGAGTTTACTCGACGCGCTGCGCTCTCCCCTCTTTATGAAGTACTACGAGAACATGCCGTTTAACGACAACTACCTCAAACCATGCCCCATGCTCGAGAATCCCGACGTGCTGCCCAAACTGGTCGCCGAGAGTGGCGCAATGAGCACCGACCTAATCGAGAAGGAGTCACCCGAGCAGCTGCGCGAAAAGACCCAGGCTGCCGCCGAGGCATGGTCACCTGTCGCCGACCGCATCTGGAACGACTCCGACGATCCGTTATACGCCAAGCGTCACGAGGACAAGTCGCAGGGCATGGCCGATAGCGACATGCACAAGTTCGAAAAACAGGGCCGCATACTCAAAAACGACGATTAATGCTGCCCTACACGACAAACGCTCAGAAATGAAGCGGAGCAGTCTCGAGGCTCATCTTCGAGGCTGCTCCGCCTTACCATCAAAACAGTTTTACTAAGTTGCGGTGAAATAGGGACCAGAACGGCCTTACAATAACCAAAACGATCCCTATTCCACCGCAACTTCTATAAGTTGTTGAATTATCGATGCTATTCGAAGCGAGATTCCAGACTCGACAGACCGTTGAGAGTCAGATCGTTGGCGACCCCAGAGACGCGCTCGATAGGAACCGAACCGTCAGACAGCGCCCACGTGCGATAGATACCGATAATACCAGACAGCAAAAACGCCAGATAGTAGTCGAACATCTCGTCCTTGAGACCTTGGGGCAGCAGATCGCGTTCGGCAATCTCGTGCTCGAGCGGCGCACGAAGACGAGCCATAAAATCATCGAGCGGAATGTTCTCGATCAGCTGACGATTGAGCACCAAGTTGTTGCACAGTGCCTCGTTAACGGTTTTAAAGAAGGTCGCCGCCGCGCCCAGGGCGCGCTCGTTGGTGTCGCCGTCCATGGAAGCAAGCGTTTTCTCGACCGAGTCGACAATCATCTCCACCACATCGACGGCAATGGCATCGAGCAGGCCGTCAACCGTGCCAAAGTGAACGTAAAAGGTCTTGCGGTCGACATTGGCCTCGCGCGCGATGGCACTCACCGTAATGTCTGCCAGCGGCTTTTCCATGAGCAGGCGCTCGAAAGCGGAAAGGATGGCATTGCGGCTGCGAACGATGCGGCGGTCAAGACGCGGTTTGCTGGTTGCCATGGGCATGTCCCTTCGATATGCGAGCATTCATCAACAGATGAGAGATAATCTACGTAAGAGGATTATCCCCCATACAGTACAAATATGCCCCGCATCATGAAGAACGCACGACTGCCCTACTGCGACTTAGGGTGCTTCTTCTTATTGAGTGCCGACGGAGATACGCGAATACCATCGCCTGTCTGGCGCACATAGGCCTTATGAGCCGGCTTAGCGGTCCCAGAAGCCTTCTGAGCGTGCTTCTTGGGATCAACGGTAACAGCATTAGTGGGGTGCGGCTTAGTGGGCGCAGAGGGCGTCTGAGGCGTGCGGCCGAGCTTGCGCATCACGCGATCCCAGCGCGCATGGATGCTCTCGTTGTGGGCGCTCTTAAGTCCCAACAGGGGCGCAGCCAAAATGGTCGGCGCAATAAACGTAATGAGACGCCACAGCAGATAGCCGGCGGTCGAAGCCGACCCAAAGAAATGACCCAAGAACAATGCAAAGCCGCCCTCAGCGCCACCAGTTCCACCGGGCAGGGGGACCGCAGAGCTCAACAGCTGGACAAAGGCGCTCGCGGCCATGACCGAGAAAAAGTCGACCTCATGGTGGCCAAAGGCAAGCATCAGGAAATACGGCACGAGGTAGAAAAACGCGAGCTGCAGCATGGTGATGACCACCGTGAGCAGCATGGACGAAAAGTGGCCAGCCGAAAGCTTGAACTTCTCAGAGAACGAGTAGATCTCGCCATCGACAAACGTGCGCCAACCCTCGATCTTAGTGGCCGAGACACCAATGCGCTCGAGCCAATTGATGATGCAATGGGCGACGCGCGTGACGGTCTTAGGCATGAGCGCGACGGCGAAGATGCCAAGCAAGATGCAGCAGTGCCCACCAAAGCTAAAGACACACAGCAGCGTCATGTCGCCATAGCGCTCGGCAAAAAAAGGCATGCGAGCAAGCAGTAGGATAGCGCCCCAGGCAACGAGGCCAAACTGATACACGATAAAGCGCGTGAACTGCGTGGCGCCGGCCTCGCCCACGTTTTGGCCGGCCTTGGTCAGGCGATAGATCTGAGCCGGGGTGGAGCCCATCATCATGGGCGTCAGGTTGCCAAAGAAGATGCCACTCGCCTCGACCGAGATCAGGTCGCGGATGCCGACGGGCGAATTGGGATCGAGCCAGACGGCGATCGCATAGGCCACAATGCCAAAGAACAGGTACATGAACATGCAAAGACACGCGACAATGAGCCATGACGCCTGGACGCTCGACATAGCGGCCCAGAACTGCCCCATCTGCCCGGTTACCACCAGATAGACGATATAACCTACCAGCACGACGCCGATAAAGATGGCGCCGCGGCGTGCGCTCTTATTGTCATCTCCGCCCGAGGCCTCAACCTCGACCTGGGGCTTAGACGTATGCTGAGAGGACTCCGTCATGAGACTCCTTCTAACAGTCAAAATATCTTGGATATTGTACCCGTAAGGGCCATAGGCAGAACGCAAAGCTCTGGTTCAAACGGGAATTGCAGACGGTTGTTTAAAAATAAAAAACCCGGCCTTCCATAGGAAGTCCGGGTATCAGATGCGTGGTAGCCCGTACCAGATTCGAACTGGTGATCTCCGCCTTGAGAGGGCGGCGTCC
>CAUDDF010000072.1:0-6955 GCA_958448275.1 uncultured Collinsella sp. | reverse complement strand
GCCGTCCTCGTCCGACTGGACCAGGTGATAGCGGACGCGAAGCTGAAGCTCCACCTCGGGGGACAGAGCCTTGTCTCCACCGATCAGCTTGATCGGATCTCCCGGCACGATATTCTGGAGGGCGAACAGAATCAGCGTAACGCCCAAAAACACCGGGATGAACTGAAGCACACGTTTAACGATGTACTTACCCATACCACTCCCCTATCTAGGGATTAACCTAAATGGGATGCCGATCGCCAGACCGGCATCCCAAAATTACCATCAGCCAGTTTACCCCAGGTTAGGGAGAACTGTATGTTTCCCATGAGGTCTACGTAAATACTTGACCCTCACGGAAGCTGCAAACTCTTAGGCGAGCTCAGCGGTACCCAGCTCGGCATGCTTCTGCGGATCGACATAGAGGTGCTTGATGCGATCGGAGCCGACGATGGTGTGCGTGTAGAACATAATCGGGATGACCGGGCAGTCGGCAGCGACCATTGCGTCGGCCTCCTGCATCTTAGCGACGCGCTCCTCGTCGTCAACAATAGTACGAGCCTCGTCGACCTTGGCGTCGAACTCGGGGTTGTTGTAACCGGAGCGGTTATCGCCACCGAGGGAGTCGGAGTGGAACAGCGGATACAGGAAGTTGTCCATGATCGGGTAGTCGGCAATCCAACCCAGACGACCGAACTGATAGTTAAAGTTCTGATACTGCTCGAGCAGGGCAGACCACTCAGGGGTATCGGAGACAGCGGTAACGCCAACCTTGGCGAGGTCGCCGATGATGGACTCCATGATCTCCTTGTGACCGCCGTCCTGGTTGTAGGACAGCGTCACGTTAATGCCACGATCGCCGTTAGCGCCAGCGGGAGCAACCTTGTCAAGGTACTCGTTAGCCTTGTCGACGTCGTAGGCGCAGAACTCCCATGCGCCCTCCTTGTAGCCATCGATGCCCGGAGGAACAATGCCGTCGGCGGGGGTACGGGTACCCTTGAAGATGGTCTTGCAGATGGCCTCACGGTTAATGGCCAAGGAGATACCCCTGCGCAGGTCGGCGTTGTTGAACGGCTCGGCCGTGTTGTTGCAGGTCAGGTAGTAGGTGGAAGGCTCGGAGCCGAGCAGCATGCGCTCGCCGTCACCCATGGTGTAGCCGTCCTTGGACACGCCGCGATCCTTCTTGGCGGCGTCGATCTGAGCAACGGGAACGTCGCAGACGTCGAGGTTACCGGCCTGGAACTCCTTGTAAGCGGTCTCCATGTCCTTGATGACCTGGAAGTGGATGCCATCGATCTTGGCCTTGTCGCCATAGTAATCGTCGAACTTCTTGAGGTTGATCTCCTGACCATCCTCCCACTTGCCGTCCATCATGAACGGGCCGTTACCGACCGGTGCAAGATAGAAGCTCTTGGCATCGGACTCGGCGCACTCGGGAACCGGGGCCAGAGCCGGATGAGAGGCGACGAAGGGGAAGTCAGCGTAAGCGGAAGACAGCTTGACGACGAGGGTCTCATCGTCGGGGCACGTAACGCCGCTGAGCTCGGTAGCGTTACCGGCAAGCAGGTCGTCATAACCCTCGACCATGGAAAGGTGATAGGAGACCTCGGAAGGGCCGTACTCGGTAGCGATGGCCGACTTGGTGTTGACCAGACGCTCCCAACCGAGCTTGAAGGACTTGGAGGTAACGTCGTCACCGTTGTGGAACTTGGCCTTCTTGATCTTGAAGGTAAACTCAGTGGCGTCGTCGTTGGACTCAAAGGACTCGCAAGCCAGCGGGACGATCTTGCCCTTCTCGGCGTCATAAGTGGTCAGTGCGTCAAAGAGCTGGTACTCGACCTGAGTGCCCTGGTCCTCCTGGACATTGTAGGGGTCAATGCAGACCGGGTTGTTGATGTAGAAGTTCAGCGTCGAACCGGACTCAGAACCGGAAGCGTCGCCGCCCTTCTTGCCGCATGCGGCAAGAAAAGCCATGGAGCTCGCAGCGAGGGTGCCGCCAACAAAGGCGCGACGACCCATAACGGGCTGGTGGAACATAGAATCAGCCATGCCATCCTCCTTATGAGATAGGACAAAGAAATGTTCAGTCGGACACATGTCGAGACAATCCGATCCGAACCATCAAAACGCCGCCCGCTGCTATGGCTGGTTATGCACAACGGACCAACGTTTCACAATACAGTAGCGCATTTTATACACGATTTGGGGCTAATTCCGGTTAACGGTCGAGAATTTCTTTAGTTGGGCGAAGTATGTGAGGATATTTTGACTCTGTTACAAATATGTAAACAAAAAGGGTCCCGCACTTGCGGGACCCTTTTCAAGTATTTATGCGGCTCGTACTTAGTAGCCCACGATGCCCTGCGGGAAGAAGAACATGCACAGCACGACGCACACGGCAAACACGACAGCCATGATGACGGTCAGGCGGTCAAGGTTCTGCTCCATAACGCCCGTGGCGGAGCTGGAGTTATACAGCGAGCTAGCGATCATATCCGAAACGCCGGTGCCCTTACCGGAATGCATCAGGACGAGAATCGTCAACGCCACGGCAGAGATAGCCCAAACGACAAACAGAAGAATCTGGAACGGACCCATAGATAAGCTCCTTAATAGAACAATTCAAACCCCAGTACTGTACCACAACCCCCAGCACTCCCCCATCAGCCATTTGGTGACGAGGTAGAAATAGCGCAAAAAAGAGGGTTGTCCGGTTGTGGACAACCCCCTTACTAGAAAACGGTATTTGTTTTCTATTAGGCCTCGGTGGCGAGTACGCGACCCGTCATCTCGGCGGAAGGCTCAATACCAGCCATGGTGAGCATGGTCGGAGCGATATCGGAAAGACGGCCGTCCTCGATACCGGTGAGCTGTGCCTTCTCATCAACGATGATGAACGGCACGCGGTTGGTGGTGTGAGCCGTGAACGGATGCTTGGAACCGTCGGAAGCAACGTCAAACATGTGATCGGCGTTGCCGTGATCGGCGGTAATCAGCGCAAAGCCGCCCTTAGCGAGAATCGCCGGGACAACCTTGGACAGGGCATCGTCAACAGCCTCGACGGCCTTAACGGCAGCGTCGAAGACACCGGTGTGACCAACCATGTCGCAGTTTGCGAAGTTTACGATGTAGAAATCAGCGCGATCTTCGTTGATGGCGGCGACAAGCTTCTCGGTAACCTCGGGCGCGCTCATCTCAGGTTGCAGGTCGTAGGTAGCGACCTTGGGGGAAGCGACGAGCACGCGCTCCTCGCCCTCCTTGGGCTCCTCGATGCCGCCGTTGAGGAAGAACGTCACGTGGGCGTACTTCTCGGTCTCGGCGGTGTGCAGCTGCTTCAGGCCATTGGCGGCGATAACGTCTGCCAGAACGTTCTCGGGGAACGTCTTGGGGAAAGCGACCTCGACGTCAAACGTCGGGTCGTACTCGGTCATCGTCACAAAGTGCGAAAGCTTGATCTGCTCGCGCTCAAAGCCGTCGAACTCCTTGTCCGTGAACACGCGGGTCATCTGACGGGCGCGGTCGGGACGGAAGTTGAAGAAGATGGCCGCGTCGCCCTCGTGGATGCCCTCGTTGTGGGCAGCGAAGGGCTCGACGAACTCGTCGCCGCGCGGGTCCTTCTCGTAGTAGGCCTTGATGCCGGCAACGGGGTCGACATCGGCATCGGACGCATTGACCATGACATCGTAGGCGCGCTGGATGCGCTCCCAACGGTTGTCGCGGTCCATGGCCCAATAACGGCCCGAGACGGTGGCAACGCGAGCGTCGCAACCGGTCTCCTCGGAGATCTTAGCCAGGAAGGCGCAGAACTCACTCATGTAGCCAGCGCCGGACTGCGGGTCAACGTCGCGGCCATCCATGAAGGCGTGGACGCGAACGGTCTTGACACCGTGCTCGGCAGCCATCTTGACCAGAGCCTCGACGTGGTTCATGTGAGAATGAACACCGCCAGGGCTCATAAGGCCCATGAGGTGAAGAGTCTTGCCGTCAGCCTTGACGTCGTCCATAGCCTTGACGAAGACCTCGTTCTTGGCGATGGAGCCGTCCTTGATGGCGTTGTTGATGCGCGAAAGCTCCTGGAACACGATGCGGCCGGCACCGATGTTGAGGTGACCCACCTCGGAGTTGCCCATCTGGCCATCGGGAAGACCCACGTCCTCGCCCGAAGCGCCGAGCGTGGTGTGGGGGTACTTCTCATACAGGCTATCAAGGAAGGGCGTCTTGGCAGCGGCAACGGCGTTCTCGCCATCGGACGGAGCCAGGCCGCAGCCGTCCATGATGATCAGGAGTGCAGGAAGATGACGTTGTGCCATATGTCCTACTCGCCTGCCTTGACGACCATAGAGGCGAAGTCGGCAGCCTTGAGCGAAGCGCCGCCCACGAGGGCGCCGTCAACGTCGGGCTTGGCGACGAGCTCGGCGATGTTACCGGGCTTGGCAGAGCCACCATAGAGAACGCGAATGCCGTTAGCGAGCTCCTCGCCGAACATCTCCTTGAGGGTCTCACGGATAGCGCCGCAGACCTCCTGAGCGTCCTCGGCGGTAGCGGTCTTGCCGGTGCCGATGGCCCAGATGGGCTCGTAGGCCACGACGACCTGCTTGGGGCAGGTGATCTCAAGACCAGCAAGGCCAGCCTTGACCTGGTTCACGACGTGCTCGACATAGGTGCCGGCCTCGCGGACCTCAAGGGACTCACCGCAGCAGAAGACGGGAACAAGACCGGCGGCAACGAGGGCCTTGGCCTTCTTGTTCTGATCCTCGTCGGTCTCGTGGAAGTAATCACGACGCTCGGAGTGACCGATGATGCAATAGGTGCAGCCAGCGGACTTGAGCATGTCGCAAGAGGACTCACCGGTGAAGGCACCCTTGGCCTCCCAGTACACGTTCTGTGCACCGAGAGCGATGGGGGCAGCCTGAATGCGGTCATGAACCGTGGTGATGTCGATGGTCGGAGGGCAGACGAGCACCTCGACGCCAGCCGGAACCTCGGGCAGAGCCTGGGCTAGCTCGTCGGCAAGCTTGGCGGCCTCGGCGACGTCGTTGTTCATCTTCCAGTTACCAGCGATAAGAAGGGTGCGATTAGGCATCGAGAAGCGCCTCCACTCCGGGCAGGGCCTTACCCTCGACGAGCTCCATGGAAGCGCCACCGCCGGTGGAGATCCAGCTCATCTTGTCGGCCAGGTTAAACTTGTTGACGGCTGCGACGGAATCGCCACCACCGATGATCGAGGTGCAGTCGGCCTCGGCAACAGCCTCGGCGATAGCCTGGGTGCCGTGAGCGAAGTTGTCGAACTCGAAGACGCCCATGGGGCCATTCCAGAACACGGTCTTAGCGCCCTTAACGGCCTCGGCGTAGAGCTCCTCGGTCTTAGGACCGATATCCATGCCCTCACGATCGTCAGGGATAGCGTCGGAAGCGACGACCTCGGGGACAGCGTCCTCGCCAAAGTGATCGGCAACGCGGTTATCGATGGGGAGCAGGATCTTGACGCCCTTCTCCTCGGCCTTCTTGAGCATCTCGCCGGCGCGCTCGACCCAGTCCTCTTCCTTGAGGGACTGACCAACGGACAGACCCTGAGCCAGGAAGAAGGTGTAGGCCATGCCACCACCGATGATCAGGGTGTCAGCGGAGTCGATGAGGTGATCGAGAACGCCAATCTTGGAGGAAACCTTGGAGCCGCCGACGATGGCGACGAAGGGGCGCTCGGGCTCGGCGAAGATGCCGGTCAGCGTGTCGACCTCCTTCTCGAGCAGGAAGCCGGCAACGGCAGGCAGGTAAGCGGCGGGGCCCACAACGGAACCCTGGGCGCGGTGAGCGGTGCCGAAGGCATCGAGAACGAAGACGTCACCATAGGAAGCGAGCTTCTTGGCGATCTCGGGATCGTTCTTCTTCTCACGCTTATCGAAGCGGACGTTCTCGAGAACGAGGACCTTGCCCGGCTCGACGGCGGCAACAGCCTCAGCAGCCTTCTCGCCGTAGGTGTCGGCGACAAAGGCAACGTCGAGACCAGAGAGCTCAGCGAGCTTCTTGGCGACAGGCTCAAGGGAGAGCTCAGGCTGGAAGCCGGTACCCTCGGGGCGGCCGAGGTGGCTCATGAGGATGACGCGAGCGTTGTGCTCAACGAGGTAGTTGATGGTGGGCAGGGCAGCCTTGATGCGGGTGGTGTCGCCAACGACGCCATCCTTGATAGGCACGTTGAAGTCAACGCGGACGAGAACGCGCTTGCCGTCGACATCGATGTCGCGGACGGTCTTCTTGGTAAAGGCCATGTTTGCTTCTACCTTTCGTACGTGTCTGCCTCCCATTACGGCAGACGATTTCCTATAAAAAGGGCGCGACCCTAGGGTGTAAGCCCTATGAGGCCGCGCCCTTCTTTAGACGCTCAACGAGCTATTCGCTAAAAGCTAAATTAAGCAACGAACTTCTCGAAGTACTTGATGGTGCGGACCATCTGAGAGGTGTAAGAGTTCTCGTTGTCGTACCAAGAGGTGACCTGAACGAGGGTCTGGCCGTTGCCGAGGTCAGAGCACATGGTCTGAGTGGCGTCGAAGATGGAGCCGTGGGTCTCGCCGACGATGTCGCGGGAGACGATCTGGTCCTCGTTGTAAGCGAAGGTATCGGGGATGGTCTCGGCGTAGGCCTTCATGGCAGCGTTGACCTCGTCGACGGTGGCCTTCTTGTCAACGACGGCGTAGAGGTTGGTCAGCGAGCCGGTCGGCGTCGGGACGCGCTGGGCGGCACCGATGAGCTTGCCGTTGAGCTCGGGGAGAACCAGGCCGATGGCCTTGGCAGCGCCCGTGGTGTTCGGGACGATGTTCTCGGAGCAGGCGCGGGAGCGACGGAAGTTGCCCTTGCGCTGCGGGCCGTCGAGCGGCATCTGGTCGCCGGTGAAGGCGTGGATGGTGGTCATGATGCCGGACACGATGGGAGCGAAGTCGTTCAGACCCTTGGCCATCGGGGCGAGGCAGTTGGTGGTGCA
>CAUDDF010000071.1:0-7030 GCA_958448275.1 uncultured Collinsella sp. | reverse complement strand
CGAGATAGCCCTCCTGGTCGAAATGCATGATCTCGATCTTCTCGGTTTCCTTCATGGCTTTTCCTTTCTGTCCTGCACGCGACTCTATACATCGCGTTTCTTTTCGATACCAATTATAGACATACACCTAAGGTGTTTTTAATACCACTTATCAATCTGTTCCAATCCTCGGTGAACGGTCGAAATTCTCTGGTGAGTGGTATTAAATTAGAATTGAATGTATAGCTAACACCTCTGGCGCCTCCCTTGTGTGACAAAGAACAGCGTTCCTACCAGCGCAATAATGGTCGATGCCCCAAATAGCACCGCCTGGACGCCCAAAGCCTCCGCCAAAAACGGAGCCGCCAGCAGCGGCAGCACGCCGGCGCTCATCAGGCCAAAACGCACAAAGCCGGTAATGCGCCCCAGGTATTTGATGTCGGCGCGCTCCTGAATCAAGATCATCTGCAGCGGTTCCAGGAATCCCCAGGCCAGACCGTTAATCGCCTGACCGATAATCGCGACCCCCAGCATATCGGTGCCCACGTACACCATGGACCCAATGCCCACGGCCATGAGCGCGCCGAGCAACAATCGCAGGTTGACATGGCGAGCAGAAAGCTTGGTCAGGATGAACGCGCCCACCGAGGAAGTGAGGCCCACGACCGAGGACAGCCAGCCCAGCCAGACGATATCCACGTTGAGCACATCGCGGTAGAACAACGACTCCAGCGAATCGAACGCGCCAAACGCAAAGAAACCCAAAAAGCCCGAGATGAAGATGAGGCGCAGGTCGTGGTCGCGAAACGTAAGTCGCGCACCCTCGGCCATGCCGCCCAGAATACCGCCCTTCGGCTTCTCCCCTTTTGCGGGAGCAACACACTCATGACAACCCAGGGAGAGCACGGCCGCCACACCCATCATGCCCGCCATGAGCAGATAGACCGATTGCGTGGCAAAACAGCTCACGATGGCACCACCGAGCAGCGGGCCAGCGGTATAGGCGATATTGCTGTAGAACACCATGAGGCCGTTCACGCGGGTACGGCCCTCGGTGGTCGACTCCAGGTATCCCGGAAACGCATGTGTGCAGGTGTTGATAAAGCCGCCCGCAAGTCCCAAGACGCACGCGGCAAACACAAGCCCGGGGACAGACAACGGCGCCAACCCCACGCCAAGCGATAGCACTGCCGTAATCACGCACGTCACAAATGACGTCCGGCGCGGTCCAAAGCGGTCGATGACCGAACCCGACACCATATTGCCCACCGACGTCATAAGATTACGCACGAGCGTAATGGCGGCAACCAAAAAGGCCGTGCCGGCCAGATCATACGTGGCCGCACCGATAAGCCCCAAAAAGTAGACCGCGTTGTTGGCGCACCACTGCAGGGACTCAATAAGAATCAGCCTGACCTCTGCCGGCGTCAGGCGCATTGCTTCGCGATCCTTCGCGAACATACGAACTCCTTCTATACAAAAAGGGGATGGAGGGCATAGGCCTGCTCCATCCCCTTTCCAGGTTGCAACGAAAATCTATGCAGCCGGGCCCTTACGCCAGCACGCCGAAGAACGCGCCGATGATGCCCACGACCATGGTGGCCGCGATCAGCACCATGGGGTTGATCTTCTTGGACAGCAGCCAGTAGTACAGCCAGAAGGCGATCATGCCGAGCATGCCGGGCATGATGCCGTCCAGGATGTCCTGGAGGGTCTGGGCGTCGTCGCCCGAGCCGATGGCCACCGGGATGCTGGCCCAGAACATGTCCTTGCACATGGCGCCCACGACCATGACGCCCACGATTCCCACGCAGGTCATGATCTTCTGCATGAGGCCGGTCCTCTGGGCCTCGTCCAGGAAGCCCACGCCCAGCTCGTAGCCCTTGACGGCGCCCCAGATGCGCAGCGCGAAGCCGGGGACGTTGTAGATGAGCAGGAAGGCGATGGGGCCGAAGGGGTTGCCGGCCTGGCACAGGCTGATGCCCACCGCGGCGGCGACCACGCGCAGCGTCGACAGGAAGATGGAGTCGCCGATGCCGGACAGCGGGCCCATGAGGGCGGCCTTGACGTCGTTGACGCTCTCGGGCTCGATCTCGCCGCGGGCGACCTTCTCCTCCATGGCCATCGCGATGCCGCCGACGAACGGGGCGAACTGGACGGTGATGTTGAAGAACGCGCAGTGGCGGTGCAGGGCCGCGGCGTAGTCGTCGGGGCGGCCGGCGTAGATCTTCTTGAGCATGTTGGCGACCATCAGGCAGAAGGCGATGTTCATCTGCTTGTAGTAGGTCCAGGAGAACTCCATGCCCAGGGCGCCGACGTTGACGGCGCTCTTGACGAGGTCGGAGCGCGTGATCTTGTTCTCGGGACTAGAAGTCATCGTCCTCATCCCCTTCCGCGGAGAGCTGGGGCTGGGCTCCGCCCAGGCCGAGCAGGTCGAACTTGTCGATGCCGATGATGATGGCGATCAGGGCGACGCCCAGGACGGGCACGTTGGCGTAGGAGCACAGCAGGAAGCCCAGGAAGTAGAAGGGCACGAGCTGCTTGGTGAGCACCAGGCGGCCGAGCATGGCGAAGCCCATGGCAGGCAGGATGTTGGCGGCAACGCCGCAACCATCGATCACAAAGGTCGGGATGAAGTCGAGCAGGCCCTGGATGGCGTCGGAACCCAGGTAGAATGCGCCGCCGCACAGCAGGAAGTACTCAAGGCAGCCAAAGAGGCCCATGCTCCAATGTGCCGCGTAGATACCCTTGAGGTTGCCCTTGGCAGCGCACTTGTCAGCAATGTCAACAATGATCGAGAATCCAGCATCCGTAATGTTGCCGATCGTCAGCGAAAGGACGGCGATGGGCATGGCGAGCGCAATGGCCGTCTCGGTACCCTGACCGAGCTGAATGGCAAACGCGCAGGCGAGCACGCCGCCGATGGTTTCGTTAGGCGGCACGTAGGCGCCGATGGAGATCGAGCCCATGAACAGCAGCTCCAGGCTGGCGCCAACGGCAAGGCCGGTCTGCAGGTCCCCCAGCACCAGGCCCACGAGCGGGCACATGACGATGGGGCGGAACGCGTAGAGGGTGCCGAGCTGGTAGTCGAGGCATCCAAAAGCTCCAACTAAGCCGACGAGGATTGCTTGGACAAGCATAATTCCTCCCAATAAGGAATATCGAACCGTCGTCACTCCCGTCGCGCGCGTTATTGATATCAATTCCGGGAGTTCGATCACACGGCTCAAAGCGTACCTGGTGTGCTGTTAACACCTATGCCAGGCACAAATGATTTGATACCAATTATAGATATGCAGGTTCTTACTATTTAATACCACTCGCTCAGCGGAGTGTTTTTTACCGTAAACGACAGACGTATCCCATCAGGCGCGCTCTTTGTTTCGATGGCGGACAAGCGTCACCAGAAAGCCATCGCCAAAGGCATCGTATGCCAAGTTGCCTACAATCACCAAAACGATTATCGCCGCGCCCAAAAACTCGTTCCAGCGAAAGACCTCGCCAAAGAGGAGCGCCGACCAGCAGGGAGCGAGCACGACCTCGCTCATGCAAACCAAGTTGGCCGCAAACGCGTTAGTGCGCGCAATCCCCTTGGCATACAGCACACTCGCAAGGCCGCTGCAAAAAAGGCCATGCACCAGCATAAGCCCCCACTCAAAGGGTTTTACGGAGCCTAGGTCGCCGGCAAAATAGACGATCGGCAGTATCGAGATGCCGCAGGAGATGAGCGAGGACACCATGGGCGACGCATCGGGGCGAGAGTTTAAAAAGAAACACAGCCCAAAGGTGGCTCCCGAAATGACGGCAAGCAGGTTGCCGAGCATGCCCTCGGCACTCAAATCGCCTAAAAAGAACAGTCCCATACCCGTAAAAGCAACCACCACGGAGGCAATCTTCGCAGGCGAGGGCAACGTGCGAGTTGCGAGCGACTGATACACGATAACGAAAATCATCGAGGTGTACTGCAGGACGATCGCGTTGCCGACCGTCGTGAGCTGGTTGGCAAAGTTAAACGTGGTGCCCGTCACGAAGTTGCAGACGGCCACAAGGACAATAAGGCGGCTGACGCGGAGGACGGGCCTGCCGACGAGCAGGATAAAGAGCGCCATAAATATTGCCGTGACGGCACCGATCAAAAGAGCTGACTGCGAATTGGCGCGAACGAGGATGCCGATAAAACTCCACAAGAGCGCCGTGCCAAATAGATACATCGCCCCGCTCACGCCATTATCGGGTGGATTGTCAGATCGAATCACGAAGCACCTCCAGCTAGCTTTCGGTAATAAAAAACGGCGACCACAACGGGTCGCCGTTTCCCTTGGGGGCAGAATAGAACGCAGGAACCTACGCCAGCACGCCGAAGAACGCGCCGATGATGCCCACGACCATGGTGGCCGCGATCAGCACCATGGGGTTGATCTTCTTGGACAGCAGCCAGTAGTACAGCCAGAAGGCGATCATGCCGAGCATGCCGGGCATGATGCCGTCCAGGATGTCCTGGAGGGTCTGGGCGTCGTCGCCCGAGCCGATGGCCACCGGGATGCTGGCCCAGAACATGTCCTTGCACATGGCGCCCACGACCATGACGCCCACGATTCCCACGCAGGTCATGATCTTCTGCATGAGGCCGGTCCTCTGGGCCTCGTCCAGGAAGCCCACGCCCAGCTCGTAGCCCTTGACGGCGCCCCAGATGCGCAGCGCGAAGCCGGGGACGTTGTAGATGAGCAGGAAGGCGATGGGGCCGAAGGGGTTGCCGGCCTGGCACAGGCTGATGCCCACCGCGGCGGCGACCACGCGCAGCGTCGACAGGAAGATGGAGTCGCCGATGCCGGACAGCGGGCCCATGAGGGCGGCCTTGACGTCGTTGACGCTCTCGGGCTCGATCTCGCCGCGGGCGACCTTCTCCTCCATGGCCATCGCGATGCCGCCGACGAACGGGGCGAACTGGACGGTGATGTTGAAGAACGCGCAGTGGCGGTGCAGGGCCGCGGCGTAGTCGTCGGGGCGGCCGGCGTAGATCTTCTTGAGCATGTTGGCGACCATCAGGCAGAAGGCGATGTTCATCTGCTTGTAGTAGGTCCAGGAGAACTCCATGCCCAGGGCGCCGACGTTGACGGCGCTCTTGACGAGGTCGGAGCGCGTGATCTTGTTCTCGGGACTAGAAGTCATCGTCCTCATCCCCTTCCGCGGAGAGCTGGGGCTGGGCTCCGCCCAGGCCGAGCAGGTCGAACTTGTCGATGCCGATGATGATGGCGATCAGGGCGACGCCCAGGACGGGCACGTTGGCGTAGGAGCACAGCAGGAAGCCCAGGAAGTAGAAGGGCACGAGCTGCTTGGTGAGCACCAGGCGGCCGAGCATGGCGAAGCCCATGGCAGGCAGGATGTTGGCGGCAACGCCAAAGCCAGCAAGGACAAAGGGCGGGATGAAGTCGAGCAGGCCCTGGATGGCGTCAGCACCCAGATAGAACGACAGCGAGCACAGCAGGAACGCCATGATGATACCGGTCAAACCGATCAGGAAGTGCATCGCATAGACACCCTTAAGGTTGCCCTGGCCGGAGTAGACATCAGCGCGGTCGACCAGGATCGGCAGGGCGGCGTTAAGGATGTTCTTGATGGCAAGGCACAGCGTGGCGATGGGCATGGCAAGCGCGATGGCTGCCTCGGTGCTCTGGCCCAGCTGGATAGCGAAGGCGCAGGCGAGCACGCCGCCGATCGTCTCATCAGGCGGCACGTAGGCGCCGATGGAGATCGAGCCCATGAACAGCAGCTCCAGACTCGCACCGATCGCGAGGCCGGACTGCAGGTCCCCCAGCACCAGGCCCACGAGCGGGCACAGGACGATGGGGCGGAACGCGTAGAGCGTACCGAGCTGGCAGTCGAACTTACCAAATGCGGCGATAAGTCCGATGAGGATTGCTTGGGTAAGCATACATCCCCCTTTCCATATAGGACACTACGAAGAGCTCAGACTCTTCGAAATTGAACGCCTAGAGCACGCTGGCGCAGTCGACCTTGGGGTCATCGGCCAGGGGTCGAATCTCGACCTCAACGCCACGATCCAGCATCTCGCGCACATCGGCTTCCTCGGCCGCGGTCAGGAAGATCTGACGAGAGACCTGACGAGCGTCGGGACGCTTCTCGTCCTTGGGCTTGGTGTTGCCCAGGTTGACCGACTTGATCTGCGGGCAGCCCTCAACAAGCTGCTTTGCCTCAGCGATAGTGGCGACGCAGATGATCATCTTGTACTTGTCGGTCACGCCCGAGTTGATAGCTTCGATTGCATGCTCCATATCTTTGATGACGAGCTTGCAGCCGGCAGGCTTGCCCATCCTGAGCGTCGTCTTCCACACCGGGTCGTTAGCGACCTTATCGCCCACGCAGAAGATGCAGTTGGAGCCAAGGCCCTGAACCCAGGAAACTGCGACCTGGCCATGAAGCAGGCGATGGTCAACGCGAAGTAGCTGAATCATAATGTGACCCCCCAAAGGTCTTGTGCCGTCATACGGCGTGTCAGTAGGTGCTGCGGATTAGAACTCTTCCTCCTCCTCGTCATCGACCAAAAGATCGTTGACAAACTTCACGCGCGTATCGTCCGCAGCGACGATGGCGCGAATCGTCTCCTCAACCGGCGCCGACTCGTCAGAGAACAGCAGCTGGATGAGCAGAGGAAGGTTCATGTTGGTAACGAGGTACGTGCGGGGACGCGTCTGGACGATCTTGGTGAACTCGTTGTTAACGCTACCGCCAAAGAGGTCGGTGCAGACAACGACATCATCGTCGGCAGACATGCCTGCCAGCAGTTTTTGGGCCTCCTCGGCCACGTCCATGCGGCCATCGACGAACATCGAAAGATCGTGGACGTTGTCGCGAGCGCCCGAGAGCAGCTCGACGCTCTCCTTGATGCCGGTGGCGAAGTGCGCATGGCTGGCGATGATGTACTGCCTCATTCTGTGTTCCTCTCAATAGCCCGGCACGTTCCCGCACCCGTTTTCTTTAGTAGTCGAACTGGTGATAGTAGCGACGATACTTGAGGTTGTGCTTGGTGACC
>CAUDDF010000070.1:0-7312 GCA_958448275.1 uncultured Collinsella sp. | reverse complement strand
CGCTGAGCTGGGCCTATGCCGGAATCTCTCCCACAGAAACCACCGAAGAGCCCTATTTTTCCACTCATCTAACACTTGCTGGGTGCAGTTCAACTCGATTGCGTATGAGTGTTTCACGATCGAATCCGATAGGTGGTTCGACTCCATTCCCCCGATTATCTTATAGCAAATATAGAACCGGTAAATAAATCCAATCGCATCATCATACTGCTCGCTCGTTAGCTGCTCTATTTCGCGAGCGTGCATTAAACTCATAAGAAGCGGCCTGAAGACGCGGACATTGTGTGTTCTTAAGAAACTCAAGATTTCCGCATTTCTGTCATCGCTGGTTGGCTCGACAATCTCTGCATAATATCCGGCTTTTAGCCTTAAATCATAGAGAAGATCAGCAGCCTTCTTTGGATCCGTAAAATCCCTTATTTTCTTATATGCTCCATCCTTGTCGCCTTGACCTAGGCGATATTTTTGAATTGCGTAGTGACGCAAAAAAGCTTTCATGTTCGAGCCGACTGTTGCTTCAATTTCCGACCATACCTGTTTTGCATCATCGCGCTTTTCTATAGGATGGATATAGCGCATAATATAGTTCTTCAGAAGCTCATGGTCCTCAAGCTCGATACCTCGCGCATTCAATATTTCGAATATTGTGTACGAATCTTCCTCAGACGATGATTTGATGTTTACATATGCGACAGAAATGACCGCATCCCTGAAGGCCAGCAACTCCTCATCCTTCATCTTGGCGAAACTTGCACTGAAATATTGGAAGGCTTTAACGATCAGTTCGTCTTTTGATCCGGACGCGCGTTTGCTCTTCGAGAAAGCCACAGCAGACATGGCAGCCGCATCTTCAGGAGAGATAGCAATTACTCCTTCGACGATCCTCGTTAATGATAAATGATTCTCCGGAGCGACGATCGCGTGCTCAACATCCTTAGTATCTATCGCCACTAGATATTTTTTTGTGCCATTAGCGTGGTTAATCATATTCCTTTTCTTGAAAGCGAACATGAGGCTAGACAGCAAGAGCGTTAGGGTAATAACTCTTTGTTGACCATCAATTATTGTAAAAACCCCGAGGCTGTCTTCTTCTTCTTCCTCCATCAGCACTATCGAACCGATGAAATGCGACGTAGCAACTTCCTCTGTCACAAGCTTGATGTCTTCGAATAGATCTTTCCAGTTATGCTCATCCCACACGTAAGCGCGCTGATTGCGAGGGATTCTATAGATTGAGTCATTAAGCAGCTTTCCAACCGTACTCTGACGTGCTTCAAATGCCATGTTGATCCCTTGCCTTCGCAATAGTTTTGTCGGCCTTGCCGCCTCTCGGCGTCACCAACGCCTTCGCTACAATAAAAGTCGGCACATCGCCGAGCAGGGCCGCCTTTTCGCTCGCGAACATGCCGACTGCCCCAATCAATCTCCGTCGCTGCCATCATCGTCGATTAACCAACATGTCAGCAGCAGGCAATCGTCACGTCCACAGTCCATTCTATATGCCGGCTGAGCATGGGGCGCATCTTAATCGCCAAGATATCCAGGAAGCCCGAGCTTCCAGGGAAATGCCTTCAGACGCCTTACGTTGGGTAGGCCCCCTACAGAGATCTATTGGCCGTGCACCGCAAACAACGCGTTAGGCCGTTGCACGCAATCGGCCAGCCACCCAGCATCCCCAATCCGCACCACAACTCCCTACCCCGCTCCAGCCATCGTCATCTCCATACAGTGTCCAAACCCACACCAATAAAACCAACCCACGCAACAAGCAGCCCTCGCTTAGCAACCCAAACACCACCACAAGCCAGCAAGCAATCACCAGTCTGCGTTCGCAACATCGCTTGGAACGGCAAATGCTTACCGCGCCCTTGAAACACGCCAAACTCGTCTACAACCTGCGGTTTTTCGTTTATACTGCAATCGTTGAAATGCCGGTACGCTTGCAGAATCGTACCTGTTCCGATTACAGAAAAGGGGCCGTCATGCGTAAGCCTGCCTCCTGCGTCCTTTCCATCGCGCTCTCGCTCGTAATGACGGTTGGTTTTATCCCGTCACCCGCGCTTGCCGAAATCGCCAGTGCGCCAGAACCCGCCGCGCAAAGCGCCGGCAAACCTAACGAGAGCCCAGCCGAAACCACGTCGGGCCAAGCCCGGGCAAACGATCAAATCAGCGCCGCCTCCGGCACCAATGTAACGGCCAACGCAACGCAGCCGATCGACGCCAGCATGTTCAGTATCGAGGACACCGACATTCGCTACACGGGCAATCCCGTGATGCCCACCGTCACGTCGTCGACCGTGCCGAGCGACCAGTACACTGTCGCCTACGAGAACAACGTAGCCATCGGTCAGGCGACCGCCGTTGTGACCGCCGACGACCAGAACTACAGCGGCACCTGCGCGATCCCATTTGAAATCAAACCGGCGAACGCGGCCGCGAACTACCAGCACAGCACCACCGCGCAAAGCGGCGACATCACGCTCACCGTCCAATGGAACGACCCGAGGCTCGGCCAGGAGACCACGTTCCATGTGACTGCGACGGGCGGAAGCGGTGCGTACCAATTCCGCATGGACGCACCGACGTATATGGATCCCGACGGTAGCAGCGAAAGCGTTGCCGACCCCAGCCGTAACCAGTGGCAGCAATACACCGGCGAATGCACATCGCACGACTACCAGTTCGAAATGACCGCTAGCGGCACCTATTACCTGCGCTTTTACCTGATGGATAAGGCGGCCGGCGTGTACTATCTGCGCTCAAACGTGTTTGCGAGCGCGAACGACGACGCCTATCCGGCGGTCAGCGCCATCGTGAAGTCCGCAGTCGACAAATGCAGCGCCGATACCGACGGGTCCGACTACGCCCGCGCCCTGTGGCTCCACGACTGGACGCTCGACCAGCTGGAGTACGACCACAACCTCAACTGGTGCTCGGCTGAAAGTGGCCTCACGCGCCACCAGGGCACCTGCGAGAGCTACCAGTGCATCTACTCCAAGCTCCTTGACGCCGCGGGCATCGCCAACGGCCGCATCACCGGAAACGGCCACACCTGGAACGCCGTAAAGATCGAAGGCAAATGGTGCCAGATGGACCTAACCTGGGACGACACCAGCGACAACTGGTACGGAGACCTAGACCAGCGCCATCTGTACTTTGGCCTGACCGACGAGCTCATGACAATCGCCCACTCCGACCACACGGCTAACTACCAAAAGGACGGCTACGCCTACCGCTCAACCGACCTGTCCAACAATTACTTTGTGCGAAACGGCAAGGCAGATGAATGGGTCGAGAAGTATGCCGACCGCATTCAGCAGCACCTAGATGCCAGGGAAGAGAGCTTTTCCATTGACGCCGACAACCAGTTGTTTCCGCCCAGCATCTCGGGGATTCAGAACGGGATTGTTGCGTATGCGATGAATCAGAGGAGGTGGAAAGTCCAAGGCGCCAAGGTTGTGCTGGCCGCAACCTCCAATGTCGCTACTCTGCCGAACAGCACATTGACAGTAAAGTACGACTGCACTGCCAAATATCAAGCCGCTCAAGTAAAGCCAGTGCAGAGCGTCCCCGACGGCGAATACATGATCTGCAACAGAGGGCTGGGCACGGCGATGCTCGATATCTCAGAAGCCTCGAGGTCCAACGGCGCCAACGCCCAGCTATGGGAGGCCAACGGCTCGGGGGCCCAGCGGTTCATGATCTCCTACGACGAGTGCGCGGGCGCCTACGAGATCATGTGCGCGGCGTCGGGGCTAGCGCTCGACGTGGATTGCGCCGACTTCTCGAGCGGCGCCAACGTCCAGCTGTACGAGTCGAACGGCTCGGCAGCGCAAAGCTGGAGGCTGGCAGCAACTGGCAGAAACCCATTGTCGGACCGGCACGGAGAAGGCACGAAGGATTAGCAGACGAGCTGTTCAACCGCTCGAACGATATCGGAATCGATCTCGAAGTCGAACTTTCTGGCGAACATCATCTTTGAATCCGAAATCGAATCTAGATCATCCATAGACAACACTCGCGGGGACTCGTCCTCGCCCCAATCAATCATGCGCATGATGCCGTCCGTATTGTCCTCCCCGGGCATTCGATAGAAATCGAACCGCTTGCCTGTATTCCAGGCAAAGGTCTGCAGAAACAATTCGTCACCGCACATAGAATCCCAGAAAACTGACCGTACCAGAGAAGCGTTCTCTACGATGTATCGAGCGAGCTCATCAGTTATAGAGAACCAGTTGTCGCCTTTCATCAGCTTAAGGCCTTCAGCAGGCTTCCTATAGAGTTGCAGAAGCCTCGCCAAAAGACTGTCCACCTTTCGCAAAAAAATTTGGGTCTTGCTCTTCCCGAAGGCGTTCCAGATTACATGGCCGCCGATCCTACTCCCATAGTCCCTATTGTGGTTTTCGAAACGAACAAACTCCTTGCCCCCGCAGGAATCGAAGAAAGAATGGATCCGATCCTGGCTCTTGATGGGAAGGTCTTGCCCGCTCAAAAGGTGATAGTAGGTGTAACGCCCCTTGTCAACAGCGGCGTTGAGCAGGCCAAGCTCACAGGCGATTTGCGAGTAGCCTCCCCATGTGACGCTAATACGGGGAACGAAAAAGATTCCCGCCTTATCAATGGAAGCCAGCGCTCTGTTTTCATCCCATCCGGTATTCTTAGCATCCATGTGGATGAAGATATCGTTCCGGGGGTCATCAAGGGTCCTCAGAAGCGTACGGAGGGTCTCGTCATCCTTATGAGCCATGACGAGATATGCATGCTTGCATCCAGTAAACACGATTTTGTCCTCAGCCATGACAGTTCCATCACCAACAGACATATTTTTGTCACAGTTCATTAAGCCTTCCCCAGCAATTTCTTTAACCTTCGTTTGACTCCCCCGAGCTTGCTACGTACGCGCTGGGCGAGGGAGGGTTCAAAGCCATACACAGCCATCATCTCATCGATTCCTCTCCCGCACTCGAGGTCGGCCATGAACTCGCCGCGTCTCTCATAAGGCACAACGGGCCTAACCAGGCTAGGATTGCCAGGCAACACCTTCTCGAGGGAAGACTCGCCCCACTCAATTCCAGACTTAAGCCTCTCAATTGCAGCAAGGCCCTTTGAGGTGTTGCACAGCACCGCGGAAACCCCGCCCTCGTAGTCGACCTCAGGGTGCGACGACTGGATCCCCCAGAAGTCCCCCAACGTGACGTCTGAGCCGCACGAGCGCTTGACACGACAAGCAAAGCACGAGGGTCTTAAGCTAGCATTAGCAAGGAACGCTTTCATGTACCAGTCATCCACGAAGATGCAGCTGTCGGCCGCCGCGGACGAAGCCCTCGCGACATCTTTCTCCGCATCATGCGCATACGCGTATGATGCGGAGTAAGACAGCCATCCGGTTGCCTTACTCCGCATGTTCACCGCGCGCAGCGCCGCGCCCACACCGACCTCCTTATATGCTGCCCACTTCTCCCAGAGGAGCGGCGAGGGGACGCCGTGGCAAATGACATCCACCGAGAGGAAACCGTCTGAGTCGGCGAGCTTCCCAAGGTAGGACCTCATGCCCGCAACTTGGCACGCGGTGCCGGAGAAGAGCACTCGCCTGCCACCGCGCAGAGCCTCCCGCACGCCCTCGTAGGCCTTGCGGCCGACCGAGCTCTGCACATACTTGGAACGCATGACGGAATCGAGATCTGACCCGTCTTCAACGAGCACGTGCCGCACATGTCTGCAGCCCTCATCCCAAGCGGCGCCGCACACGACGCCGCCATCCGCAAGAACGTCAAGGGCGAGCAGCCCGAAGACCCCACCCGAAGAGGAGGCAAGTCTCTCTCCCCTGTCCCTCGACTTCGCCCAGAGAACGGACTGCGCGCCATCCTTGGGGCGCTCCCCCATTGCGGGACACACCGAATCGCAACCCCCGCAGCCGATGCAGACATCTAAATTGACCATTGGCGTGGGGAAGCCACAGCCGTCGGTAATCATCCCGATGCAGGATTTCGGGCACCTCGCGGCACAGGCGCCGCAACCACAGCACGCATCTCCCAGCAACGTGATCTTCGGAAGGGACTTAAGCATAAAAAAAACCTCCTAACGCAGGAAGGGCAATTTAGCCGCGATCGACGACTTCTCGCTTGAATCGAGAACGAAGAGCCACATTGCGGCAGCGAAAAGCACGGTGTAGACGACGCCCCAAGCCAGGAAAAGCAGCCAGCTAGTCACGGGCAGCAGCAGAGCCAGCCCCATGCATGCGGCCAAGACCACAGCGGAAGCCAAGACCACAGGCAGGTTCTTCTTCCAGAAATAAGCCATGTCCAGTCCGATACGCGCCTGATAGTACCAGTTCATAAAGAGACCGTTACCCAAGGCGATGCTCGCGATGTAAGCGATAGCGGGCGCCCAGTATCCGAGAACGGGCGAGGCAAACCATGTAAAAAGAACATTGAGACAAGCCATACAGAGGTAAACCACTGAACGCGCCCTATGCCTGTTTTTAGCGCGCTGGATCTCGATTCCCGTGTTCTGACAAAGCGGCACGCCCACGGGCAGCGTCATCGCACAGATGAGATAGTAAGTATCAAGGAAGCCCTCACCCGCCCACTTGGTAATGAAGAATCGTCCAAGCAGGACGAATCCACAGTACACCCAGCAGAAGAGGAACATCTGGTAGCGCCCTACGCGCGTCATGAGCCGAGTTAGCACTCCGTTGTCATCCGATTCAGCGACGATCCTATTGATCTTGGGCACAAATACGCTCGACATTGTTGTCGAGAGCGAGTAAAAGATTTGACGGATTTGCAGCGCCACAGCGAAAACAGATACAGTGACTGCGTTCGTGAGCGCGCCGAGCATCATATTGGGCACGCTCTGGTTAACTAAATCGCAAACCTGGTTGGCGAATATCCAGGCCGAGAAAGCTGCGACCGCGTGGAACAGGGCTCCGTCAAACCTCCTGAGACTGAATCGCATACCGAGCTTCGACACAGCATAATGCATGTTGAGGGCGAGCAGAGTCAAGGTGACTGCGAGCTGAGCCAGAGCTACACCGACCGCGCCCATACCAAAGTTGAGCAAGACAAAAGCGATACCCGGTGTCGCTAACGTGGTGAACATCTGACGGCTTTGCTGAAACTTGAACTGTTCGTGGGCCATGATGTATGCGTCGAACACAGTCGAGAACAGCACCGCCGCCACGTTCACCGCCATGATAGCCATGAGCTCGCCCGCAAGCCCGACTTGGTCGAACGTAAAGCTGCCAGAAAAGAATAGCCCAACGTTCGCAGCAAAGAGCAGTCCCAACACCAGTGCAATGGAGCTGATCATC
>CAUDDF010000069.1:0-7314 GCA_958448275.1 uncultured Collinsella sp. | reverse complement strand
GTACGCTTGAACTGAGAAGGGGGAGGCCTCGCGGCCTCCCCCTTTTTTGCGTTTACGGGCTTTTGTCTCACATAGTAGCTGTGTTTTATAACCCTCGTTTGTCGCATCTTCTGTGAACGGGCTACAATAACTTAGTCTGTGCGATATGGAGGTGAACATGGCTGAAGCTGGTATCGGCGTTGATATCGTCGAGATTTCCCGTATGAAATCAATTCTTGAAAAGACGCCGTCGTTTGCTCGGCGCGTGTTTACCGAAGAAGAGCGTGCGTATTGTGATGCATCATCGCGTCCCGCTGCTCACTATGCCAGCCGCTTTGCTTCGCGCGAGGCGGTACTTAAAGCTCTCGGCACGGGTTTTAGTCAAGGCGTTGGTCGCAAGGATGTTTCGGTTACGCGTGATAAACTCGGCAAACCGAAGGCGCTGCTTTCGGGCCGTGCTCTCGAGATCGCTCAAGAGCTGGGTGTTGTTGAGGTCGCTCTTTCCATTACGCTTACAGGAGACTTAGCCGTTGCGAATGCCATCGCGATTACCGAAGATGCTCGGCCTAAGCCAAAAGAGGAAAAGGTGAGTACCAAGAAACGCGTAGCGCAGACATTTAAAGAGGCTCGCTCTGTTTTAGATGAGCTTGAGCAGCTGCAGAATTCAGCATTGACGGAGCACCTGGGCGATGCTTCGCAAGATACGCTAGGAGCATAGATGAAACCGGTTTTGAGTACCGAAGAAGTCGTTCGTCTCGAGGACATCATCGAACGCGAAGGGACTTCGAAGGCCGAGCTTATGGAGCTAGCGGGTGAGTTTGCCGCCAACGAGGTCTTGAAGCTCAATCCCGATCGGGTTCTCGTTCTGGTCGGTTTTGGTAATAATGGCGGCGACGGTTGGGTTGCCGCCGATATTCTGAGCCATAAGGGTGTGGACGTCGATATCGTTTCTCCGGTTGAGCCGGATGAGATTCCTGCTGCTCTGGCGCGTCATGTTGCTCGTCGTACTGCCGGCCGCGATGTGCACGTTTGTGTCGGCCCCTCGCGTGACGAACTCGAGGTTTTGATCGATAAGGCCGATGTTGTTGTTGATGCCATTTTTGGTACCGGTTTCCACGGGAATCTGCGTGCGCCGTTCTCCATCTGGATTCCTACGGTCAATGAATGCGCCGATTGTGTCGTATCCATTGATGTCCCCTCGGGCCTGAATGCCGAGACGGGCGTTGTTGATGGCGACTGCATTCGTGCCGAGCATACGGTGACGATGATTGCGCCCAAGATTGGTCTGTATAGCGCTGATGGCCCTGAGTATGCTGGCGATTTGATCTGCGGCAATCTTTACGACCGTCTTGACGAGGTCATCGATGATGTCGACCACGCCGCCGAGATTGTCGAGCCCGGTGACTTAGTTGATTACTTTGCTCCACTACCTACGAATATCGATAAGTATTCCCGTGGCTCTGTGCTTATTGTCGCCGGATCTGCGCAATATCCTGGTGCTGCCATTATGGCGGCCAAGTCTGCAGCTCGCGCGGGTGCTGGTTACGTGGCAGTCGCGGCTCCTGACGCCTGCGCCAATCTTATTCGCATGGCACTTCCTTCGATTCCCGTCTTTGCTATTCCGTCTGATTCCCGCGGCTCCTTTGGCGCCGCTGCGCGCATGACTGTGTGCGAGATTGCAAAGAAGTACAGCTGTGTACTGTGCGGTCCCGGTATGACGACATCTGCCGGCGCTATGCAGGTGGTTTCGGGCTTGCTCGAGCTTGATGTGCCGCTTATCTTGGACGCCGATGCACTCAACTGCCTTGCTAAGATTGCCATTGACGGTATTGATAGTAATCCCGAGATGTATCGTCGCGAGCAGCCGTTGGTTATGACGCCGCACTATCGTGAGCTTTCGCGTCTGGTTGCCGGTGACGAGGTGAACGACCTTGGTACCGCGATTGCGGCCGCGCAGAAGGTTGTCTGGGCTGCAGGCTCCGACAATCTGGTGGTCATTGCCAAGGGGCCGACGACGGCTATCTGTGGCGTTGAGCGTGTGCTGCTGCCGCTCTCGGGTCCGGCTTGTCTGGCAACTGCCGGTTCGGGCGATGTTCTCGCGGGTATTTTGGCTGGCACGCTTGCCACCATGCGCGACGAGATGGATCGTTGGGAGTTGCTGTATTCGTACGCCGTCGCACTTCACAGCTACGCCGGGTTTGCCGCGGCGACGGAGTATGGTGAGAAGAGCGTCATCGCGACCGATCTTATCGACTTGATCGGTCCCGCCATGGAACTGGCGGCAAAGGATGCGCTCGAAGATCTGGGAATCATGGACGAAGGGTCGGATGACTAATCATGAATAAAGCCGATTTGACGCGCTGGTCCTGGGTCGAGATCGACCGCGGGGCGCTACGTCGCAACACGAGGGCCTATAAGAACTTGCTGAATCCACGTCAGCGCCTGTGCTGCGTGGTCAAGGCCGATGCTTATGGTCATGGAGCTGTTGAGTGCGCCAAGATCATGTATTCGGCCGGTGCCGATATGTTTGCCGTGGCGACGGTTAACGAGGGCGTTGAGCTCCGACAGGGCGGGATTACGAAACCCATCCTCATCCTAAGTGAGCCGCCTATCGAGGCCATTCCGACGTTGCTCGAGTTTGATATCATGCCCTCGGTCTATACGTCTGACTTTGCTCTTGCGTATGGCGAATGTGCCGTCGCGGCGGGCAAAGTGGGCAAGTATCATCTCGCCATCGAGACGGGCATGAATCGTATCGGCGTTCACTACACGCAGGTGCTCGACTTTGTCCGCGGTATAAATTTCCATCGCGGTATTCAGTGCGACGGCGTATTTACGCACTTTGCCACGGCCGATGAACCTTCGGGCTGGGACTACAAGCTGCAGTGTCAGCGCTTTACCGAGGCCGTTCAGGCCATTAAGGATGCGGGTTTTGAGTGCGGTATCGTGCACTGCGCCAACACGCCGTCCTCGATGCTCGACCCCTCGATGCATTTTGATATGATTCGCGCCGGCGTTGGCTTGTATGGCATGCAGCCGTGCGAGCTGAGTGGCCGCGTGATGCAGCTTGATCCCGTTATGAGCGTCCATGCGCGCGTGACGCGCGTGGCACACCCTGCGATGGGTGAAGGCGTGGGCTACGGTTTTACCTACCGCGTACCGCGTACGCGCGTTCAGATCTGCACGCTGCCGATCGGTTATGCCGACGGCCTATCGCGTACGCTTTCCAATCGTATGGATGTGCTGTATCGCGGCGAGCGCGTGCATCAGGTTGGCAATATCTGCATGGACCAGTTTATGGTCGCCATTCAGTCCAACCCGGCACACGAGATTCCCGAGGCCGAGTATGGTGACGAGATGATCATTGTCGGCCGCGATGGCGATGCCGAGATCACTATGGACGAGATGGCCCGACTGCGCGGAACGATTAACTACGAGGTCGCCTGCGGCTTTGGCATGCGTCTCGACAAGGCCTACGTGTAGGAGCCGCTATGGGCGTCATGCACATCCCCGGCCATACCCATCAGGCACCACGTGAGGTCGCACTCGAGGAAATTGAGGCCGTTCTGGGCGATTGTCACCTCTGCCAGCTCTACCAGTCGCGTCACAATATCGTGTTTGGCGTGGGAAACCCCCGCGCTCGCGTGATGTTTATTGGTGAGGCGCCGGGCCGCAATGAGGATTTGCAGGGCGAGCCCTTTGTGGGGGCGGCAGGCGAGGACCTCAACGGCATTTTGTCGCTGGCGGGGCTCAAACGCGAAGACGTCTACATTGCCAACGTGCTTAAGTGCCGCCCGCCGGGAAACCGCAATCCGCGTCCCGAGGAAGTGCTGGCTTGCTCGCCGTTTTTGCGTGAGCAGATTCGAAGCATCTGGCCCGATATTATCGTGACGCTCGGCAACCCCGCGACACACTTTGTGCTTAAGACCGAGATTGGTATTACTAAGCTGCGCGGCAGGTTCCACCAGATGGGGCATTTTGTAGTAATGCCCACTTTTCATCCGGCAGCAGCGCTGCGCAATCCGGCGTGGCAGGAGCTGCTGGAGGAAGACTTTAAGATGCTGGGCGATTATCTGGAGCGACATCCCGCACCAGAGGACGCCTCGGAATAATAAGGAGCAAATATGTCCCTGGAGCGCCTGGGGGTAGGTACTTACAAAACGACTTGCGCTGCCGATACGGAGTACTTTGGCGAGCTAATTGCACCGTGCCTTGAGGACGGCGATGTGCTCATCCTGACCGGTGGCCTGGGAGTGGGCAAAACTCACTTTACCAAGGGCGTCTCGCGCGGGCTGGGCGATGGGCATATGGTTACGAGTCCTACGTTTGCGCTCATGGCCGTTCACGATCAAGGTCGTATTCCACTGTTTCACTTTGATCTATACCGCCTGGAGCATGCCTACGAGCTCGAGGATACGGGCATTTTCGACGTGCTGGGCTATGAGGGTGCTTGCCTGCTGGAATGGGGCGAACAATTCCAGGACGAGCTGACGGATGAGTATCTTTCGGTGACGCTCAAGCGCGATGAGGGCGACAGCGATGTGCGAACGATAACGCTTGCGGCGCACGGTGACCGCGCAATGGAGCTTTCCCATTTGATTGATAAGGCTGTACAAGATGAGCTTGCATAACGACAACGCGCTGGTGGTGGCGCTCGATACCTCGACTGACATGCTTGCCTGCGCGGCAAGCTGGATTGATGGGCAGACGGGCGAGACGAAGCTCGTGAGTGGCGACCACATGTGTCGCCGTCACGCCAACGTTGAGCTCGTGAATACCGTTGATGGCGTGCTGATTCAAGCCGGCCTGGATCGCAGCGATGTTGGTTGCTACGTGGTCGGCCGCGGCCCGGGGTCGTTTACGGGCGTGCGTATCGGCATCTCCACTGCCAAGGGCCTCGCGCGTGGTGCCAATGTTCCGCTGCTGGGCGTGTCGACGCTCGACGCTTGCGCTTGGACGGCGTGGAAGGCTGGCGTGCGCGGCAAGCTTGGTATCTTGGCCGATGCTATGCGCGGTGAGGTATATCCGGCGCTGTATATGCTGGTCGATGAGGGTCCCGAGCGTCAATTTGAGCGCGAACACGTGGTCAAGGCCGCCGTGGCGCTCGATGAGTGGCGCCAAGCGGCGGACTGGGACCAGGTTCAGCTGACCGGTGACGGTCTCGTGCGCTATGGCAAGCTGCTGGGTGGGGACGAGACCGCTCGCTGCGTGGAGCGCGACCTGTGGTGGCCTTCGGGCGAGGGCTTGCTGCTCGCGCACGCTGCGGGTGACGGCGATCCGGCTCGCGTCCTGCCGATTTACACGCGCCTTTCGGATGCCGAGGAAAACGAGCGCAAGCGTCTTGGTCTTGCCGAGAGTGCGCAGAGCGAAATTACGGGCGTTGCCGATGAGCTCGCCGGTCGTCATCTGCAGTTCCGTCCCATGGGCGCGGCGGATGCCGAGGGCGCGAGCGCGCTAGAGGCTGCCTGCTTTGAAGGTGCCGGACACGAGGCGTGGACGCCGGGCATGTTCCTGTCCGAACTGGGCGAGGACGTCGCTGCGCCGCGCAGCTGGTGGGTTGCTCACGATGACGGCCAGCTCCTGGGCCTTGCCGGCGGTATGGTTGTCGATGGTGACGTGCAGATCATGGACGTTGCCGTCGATCCGGCGCATCGTCGTGAGGGCATTGCCCGCAAGCTGCTGTCGCATGTGAGCTATGATGCCCAGATGCTCGGCTGCACCACGGCTTCGCTCGAGGTCGAGGACGGCAACGAGGGCGCGATTGCGCTCTATGCCGCTCTGGGCTTTACCGAGGTGGGTCGTCGTCGTGGCTACTACGGTGTCGGCAAAGACGCCATCGTCATGACGGCCCCACTTCCCCTCGTACTTCCGGTCGATAACGCCTCGCCCGAGCCGACGGCAGCCGAGCAACGCGTATGGCCGCTGCCTGCGCCTGGGCGCTCCGAGGGGGAGCGCGCCGAAATTGAGCGCCGCCGCCTGGTGCTCGCTATCGAGAGTTCCTGCGACGAGACGGCCGTGGCGATTATCGATGCGGATGGCAATATGCTGGCCAACCAGGTGTCGACACAGATTGATTTTCATGCCCGCTTTGGCGGCGTGGTGCCCGAGATCGCCTCGCGCAAACACGTTGAGGTGATTGTGAGTGTCGTGGATGCGGCGCTCGAGGATGCCGCAGCATCGCTTGGTCTTGAGGGTGGAGCCATTGCTCCCAGCGAGCTTGCCGCCGTGGGCGTGACACAGGGTCCGGGCCTGGTGGGCGCCCTCGTGGTGGGCGTTGCCTTTGCCAAAGGCTTTGCCTACGCTGCCGGTAAGCCGCTCGTATGCGTCAACCATCTGGAGGGGCACCTGTTTGCCAACCTGCTGGCGCAACCCGACCTCAAACCGCCGTTTATCTTCACGCTTGTCTCGGGTGGGCACACCATGCTCGTGCACGTGAAGGCGTGGGGCGACTACGAGGTGCTCGGTGAGACGCTCGACGACGCTGTGGGCGAGGCCTTCGACAAGGTAGCCAAGGCGTTGGGTCTGGGCTATCCCGGTGGCCCCATCATTTCCAAGCTGGCCGAGACGGGCAACCCCAAGGCGATCGATTTCCCCCGTGCGCTTAACAGCAGGGGAGACTATCGCTTCTCGCTTTCGGGCCTTAAAACCGCTGTGACGCTCTACATTGAACAGGAGACCAAGGCCGGGCGCACGATTCACCTGCCCGATCTGGCAGCTTCGTTTGAGGCAGCTGTCTTTGACGTGCAGTACAAGAAGGCCAAAAACGCATTGCACGCTACCGGATGCAAGGAATACTGCATCGGTGGCGGCGTCTCGGCCAACCCGCATCTGCGCGAGATGATGATCAAGAAGCTCGGACGCCAGGGCATCCGCGTGACGGTGCCGCCTCTTTCGGCATGCACCGACAACGCTGCCATGATCGCGGAGGTCGCCCGCCGTAAATTCGACCGAGGTGAAATCTCGCCGTTCGACGTCGACGCCGATCCAAACATGACGCTGTAGCTGGTACGGCGCGGTCCCCGGACGGAGGGGCCGGATATAAGGTTTCCTGCTCTACAGTCCTGCGCAAGACGAAGGCCACATTAAGTGGCCTTCTTTGCGTGCGGAACTCGCGATAAACCTTATATCCGGCCCCTCCGTCCGGGGACCTTTCTGTATCGATATGGCTTCTGAGCTGGATCGGCGTCGACAACGTCCAGCAAGGTTAACAAGCCGGCGTCGAATTTCCGGCGTTCTTTAGTTGAAAGAAAAAGTTGGTGTGAGGAGCTTTGCTCCGCACATTTGGGATGGGAGCCCCTCGGGGGCGGGCGGGCGTATACAAGGTTTATCGCGAGT
>CAUDDF010000068.1:0-7854 GCA_958448275.1 uncultured Collinsella sp. | reverse complement strand
CCGCACGAGCCGGAAAGCACTTAATGTGCTTTCCGAGCGAGCCCAGGACCTGACCGAACGAAAAACTTACCCGCCTCGCCCGGCCAGGTCCGACGAACCACGTTAACGAGCCGCCAAGATGGCGTCGATGAGCGTCAGTACGCCCCCGTCGTTGTTGCTCGGAATGCGCCACTTGGCGTGCGCGTTCATGTGCTCTTCGGCATTGTCCACGATAAAGCTGTGACCGACGCGCTCCAGCATGGGGATGTCGTTGTACGTATCGCCCACGGCGGCGGCGTCGGCAATATCGATGCCCAGGTGCTCGCACAGGTGCGCGACGCCGGCGCCCTTGTCGACACCCAGGTTCATAAAGTCGATCCACTCGCGCCCGGCGTTGGTGACGTAGAGCTTGTCCGAGAACTCGGGGCTATAGGTCTCGCGGAAAGCGGGCTCGGCGTCGTAGCCGGGGAAGAAGACCGAAATCTTGTTGGACTCGAAATCAATGCCCTCAAAGCTGTCGACGTAGTTGATTGTGTTGTAGTAGACGCTGATCTCGTCGTGGTATTGATGGTCGCGGGCAAGCACGTAGAACTCGTCGAAGCAGCACAGGACGGGGACAGCGCGAGGATCCTCCGAGGCACGGTTCAAGACCTGCTGATACAGCTCCACGTCAATATTGCTTTTATAGATATAGCTGCCGCGATAGATCACGCAAGCTCCGTTGTCGGGACAAAAGGCGAGGCGGTTCTTGATGCCCTCGAACATCTCCTCGAGCTTGGGGGCGGGACGTCCGCTGGCGGGGCAGAATACGATGCCGGCGTCGGCGAGCTTGTCCAGGCGCTCATCAAGACCCTGGGGCAGCACACGCTCGTCGGTCAGCAGCGTCTTGTCCATATCGACGGCGAGAATCTTAATGTTGCCGATGTTGGCGTCCGATTCGTAAGTTTGCATAAAAATGCGCCTTTCGTTTCGAGATTGTTTCAGACGTTATAACCATCAACTAGTAGTCGAGCGTATTTTCGCAGGAATGGTGCGTATTTGCACCACGCTTCACAAAGTAATGAAAAAACTTTTCAGAAATTTGAATTTGTCGCTTGTGCTGCGGGCACTTTAGCGTAATATAGCGACCATCGAAAACGGAGACGGAAAAACAACCGCTTACCGAGTAAAAGGTACCGTTTACGATATTTGAATTGCGCCCGGCGATACGTGAAAGGAGAGGCAGATGCAGTTCGTAAAGATCATCACCACTGCAGACAATGCCATCCGACGCCAGCGCGCAATTTCCCGACGACGATAACAATCGTCTCTGTCCGCATGGGGCGAATTGCCTCAACAGAGTCATTTTGAGGTCGTTGGGTTTTAGCACGACATTGCTGCATGTTTCTAGGGCATGTATGTGCTGATTTTTGCTATTTAACCTGATATTGCACGGTATATGACCTTGAAATGACTTGCAACTGACCGATGTTCTAACTAGCTACCAAGGGCGAAAGGAAACAGCCATGAGCAAGGAAAAAGTCGTTCTCGCATATTCCGGTGGTCTTGATACATCCGTATGTGTCAAGTGGCTCCAGGACGAGAAGAATCTCGATGTCGTTTGCGTCTGCGGCAACGTGGGCCAGGAAGAGACCGGACTGGATGCCAAGAAGCAGAAGGCGCTCGACCTGGGCGTTCTCGATTGCCAGGTGCTCGACCTGCGCGACGAGTTCTCCGATGAGTTCCTGACCAAAGCCATCGCCGCAAACTCCATGTACGAGAATAAGTATCCGCTGCTCTCCGCCCTGTCTCGCCCGCTGCTTGCCAAGAAGCTTGTTGAGGTCGCCCACGAGTTTGGCGCGACCTACGTCGCCCACGGCTGCACTGGCAAAGGTAACGATCAGGTCCGTTTTGAGGCCGCCGTCAAGGCCCTCGACCCCGAGCTCAAGGTTATCGCCCCGGTTCGCGAGTGGGACCTGAAGTGCCGTCCCGACGAGGTCGCCTATGCCCACGCCCACAACGTGCCGGTTCCCGAGGGTGCCAACGACAACCCCTACTCCATCGACGACAACCTGTGGGGTCGCGCCATCGAGTGCGGTCACCTGGAGGACCCTTGGAATGAGCCGCTCGATGACGCTTGGGTTATGACCAAGAACCCCGAGGACACGCCTGACACCCCGACCTATACCGAGATCGAGTTTGAGGCCGGCAAGCCTGTCGCCGTCGACGGCAAGAAGATGAAGCTCTCCGAGATCGTCATCGCCCTCAACAAGATTTCGGGCGACAACGGCTTTGGCCGTCTTGACCTGGTCGAGGATCGTCTGGTGGGCCTCAAGAGCCGCGAGTGCTATGAGGTTCCCGGCGCCCTGACGCTCATCACCGCCCACAAGGCGCTCGAGGACATCTGCGTCGAGGGCGACCTGCTCAAGACCAAGATCAAGCTCGAGCAGGATTGGGCCACCGCCGTGTACAACGGCCAGTGGTACAGCCCGCTCAAGAACGCGCTCGACGCCTTTATGGCCGATACCCAGAAGTTCGTGACCGGCACTGTCCGTCTGAAATTCTTTAAGGGCAACTGCCATGTCGTCGGCCGCAAGAGTCCCTTCAGCCTCTACGACTACGGCCTGGCTACCTACGACCGCGACACCACGTTTGACGAGAAGGCCAGCGCCGGCTTTATCGAGATCGATACGCTGTCGCTCAAGACGTGGGCAAAGGTCCAGGGCCCCAGCTCTGCTGCTGCCCAGGCCTAGCGCCTCCTTCCCTTGGTATCCGCGCGGCCCATCCGCGTGATACATAACGGGCGCACGGGGTCCCTACCTTTCGTTATGCTTGCTGACACTTCTTAACATCGGTGGCCCCTACGTTCCGCCCGCATATATGATGCCGCGTCTGCGGCTGAGTCCGAGCCCCGTCGGGGTTGTCCGGCGGGGCTCCTTCTATCAATTTGGCGGCTCTGTGCCTATATATATGAGGAGTATCCATTATGTTCAATGCTATCGCGCATGCTTTGCTTGCCCTCGCGCCCGAGTTCGATGCTGTAAGGGTCGAGGACGTTCCTATGAGCCTGAAGGCCTGGATCGATGGTTCGCAGGGCAACATCCGGAGGGAGACGTTGGGCGCCAAGTGCATGGTGCGTCACTTCTTTGCAAATTAGCCACATGGCCCCGCGCGCGGCAGGGAGTGTGTAAAACTAGCGGTTGATAAATCGCTTTAGCGACAGGGCACATTGCTTTGGACGCTTGTTTTGGTATTTGGAGAAAGGAGACGGTTCCATGGCTCTTTGGGGCGGTCGTTTTGAGGCGGGCGTGGCCGAGGTCACGCAGGAGTTTGGCGCGTCGCTGCCGGTCGACAAACATCTCTATAAGCAGGATATCGCCGGCTCTAAGGCGCATGCCAAGATGTTGGCCGCCCAGGGCATCATCAGTGCCGAGGACGAGCAGGCGATTGCCAAGGGCCTGACCGGAATCGAACAGGATATCGATGCCGGCAACTTTACCTTCGACATCAACGATGAGGACATTCATATGTCCATCGAGAGCGAGCTGACGCGTCGCATCGGCGAGGCTGGCAAGCGCTTGCATACTGGGCGTTCGCGCAACGACCAGGTGGCGACCGATACGCGCCTGGGCGTCAAGGCGCTGGCCAAGGAGCTCATGGAGGCCAATCTTGAGCTGCGCCATGTGCTGGTGGATGCGGCCAAGAAGTACGACAAGGTGATTCTGCCGGGCTACACGCACATGCAACATGCTCAGCCCGTGCTGCTGTCGCATCACCTGCTGGCGTATTCCTGGATGTTCGCGCGCGACTTTACGCGTTTGAAGGCCGCCTTTGATGCTGCCGACAACTGCCCGCTGGGTGCCGCTGCGCTTGCCGGTACGAGCTATCCGCTCGATCGCCAGATGACGGCTGCCGAACTTGGCTTTGCGGGCGTGATCCCCAACTCGCTCGATGCCGTTTCCGACCGTGATTTTCTGCTCGATCTGCATTACGCCGGATCCGTCATGGCGATGCACCTGTCGCGTCTTTCCGAGGAGATCGTACTGTGGTCGAGCTCCGAATTTGGCTTTATCACGCTTTCCGACTCGTACTCCACTGGCTCGTCCATCATGCCGCAGAAGAAGAACCCCGACTTTGCCGAGCTTATCCGCGGCAAGAGCGGTCGCGTGTACGGCAACCTGGTGCAGCTGCTGGTAACCATGAAGGGCCTGCCGCTTGCTTATAACAAGGACTTGCAGGAGGACAAGGAGGGCGCGCTCGATACCGCCCATACGCTCATGCAGTGCCTGTCCGTTATGGCTGGAATGATTTCGACTTGGACCGTCAACGAGGATGCCATGGCGCGCGAGTGCGGCGTGGGGCACCTTGCCGCCACCGATGTTGCCGATTACCTGGCCAAGCGTGGCCTGCCGTTCCGCGAGGCACATGCCGTGGTGGGCCATCTGGTCCTGATGTGCGAGAAGCGCGGCTGCAATCTTGAGGACCTGCCGTTTGAGGTGTTCCAGGAGGCAAGCCCGCTCTTTGAGCGCGACATTACCGAGGCGCTCGATATCCCGTCGATTGTCGCCGCGCGCACGACCGAGGGCGGCACCGCTCCTGCTGCCGTTGCCGTGCAGTTGCAGCGTGCCGAGGCACAGCTCGTGGCTGACGAGGGCGTGTTTGGATCGCTGACCAAGGTCGTCGAGATGGGTCACGGGGCAAAGTAGAGGTTTGGCTGAAGCCGTTTTGGCCATGTATTGATAAATCGTTTTCGCTTTACGGGCGCCTGCTGATGTGGGAGCCCGTATTTTGTTGCTATGGGGGAGGGGCTTGTCGAGAACTTCTGTAGGACCTTTGGGCAGGTTGTGAAGGGGATACGTTCGCGGGCGGCAACCGACCGCCTGCTCTGTTCGGCGCGGTTGATGGGCGGTCGGATGGTACTCTAATCGGGCTTCGAAACAGAAGTGACACATATGGAGCGCTTTAATAAATTGCAACGTTTCAATAAACAGCTTTTTGTTTAACTGCAGCTAAAACTCTGTTACGATGCAGTCCAGGCGGGTGCCGGAATGGGACTTGGGCACGCGCGAACCTACTTGAAAGGCTACTTTTATGGCTATCGAGAAGACCTTCATCATGATTAAGCCCGACGCCGTGCGCGACCGCAAGATCGGCGAGATCGTTGCTCGCATTGAGCGCAGCGGCCTTGTCATCGAGCGCATGGAGATGACCACGCTCGAGCGCGCTACCGTCGAGGAGCACTACGCCCATCTGGCCGACAAGCCCTTCTTTGGCGGTCTCTGCGACTTTATGACGAGCGGTCCGGTCGTCAAGATGGTCGTTTCCGGTCTCTCCGCTGTTGCTAAGATGCGCACCCTCATGGGCGCTACCAACCCGCTTGAGGCTGCTCCTGGTACCATCCGCGGCGACTTTGCCGTCGATGTCAACGCCAACGTGATCCACGGCTCCGACTGCCTGGAGAACGCCGAGATTGAGATCAAGCGCTTCTTTGGCTAAACCAGCTTTGACTCCTTAAAGCTGTTAGCGTGTGGCTTGGGCGCCGCGGAACTCCATCCGCGGCGCCCTTTTATTCCAAAATCTATGCAGGGGCCCGCTCGGACATGTGTTCCGAGCGGGCCCCTGCTGTTAGCTTGTGGCACTGAATAGTTTAGGCTTCGTCGACGATCTTAAGGGCGCGCGTGTGATCGATCTCGTTGAGGAGGTTAACGCGACGCTCGTGACGACCGCCCTCAAACTCGGCGTCGAGCCACTCGTCGACGATCATCTTGGCGAGCTCGGAGCCCACGACGCGGGCGCCAAAAGCGAGCACGTTGGTATTGTTGTGCATGCGGGAGAGCTTGGCGCTGAAGGGCTCGGAGCACACGACGGCGCGTACGCCCTCGACCTTGTTGGCAGCCAGGCTGATACCGACGCCGGTGCCACAGATCAGGATGCCTAGATCGACGTCGCCGTTGGCAACGGCCTTACCCACCTTGTAGCCGGCGATGGGGTAGTCAAAGCTCTCGGAGGTGTCGGTGCCAAAGTTCACGACCTCGCAGCCGCGCTCCTTCAGGTGCTCGGAGATGATGTTCTTGAGCTCGACGGCGGCGTGGTCGTTACCGATACCGATCTTCATGGATAGTTCCTCTCTGGTCTGTGCGGCGAGATTGCTAAAGGTTTTACCGCGTTCGACTGCATGATAGCGCGACTTTTGTGTAAACGCTTGGGCGTTTTTTGGTCAAACGCTTTAGCATGCAACAAGACCGGTTTCTCATGAATGAATGCCGTCAGTTTGCGCCTGAATGCCGTCTACCGGAACCTGGGTTGCGGTTTTTGATGCATTGTTATCAAATAAAAGAGCTAATTATTATTGAGAGCCCAGCCCGTTATACAAGTAGGAGATACCTATGCCTGCCGATTCCCTTCGTGATGCCGCGTTTTGCGATGTTTTGAACCGCGAACTTGTTTGTGCACTCGGCTGCACCGAGCCCATTGCCGTTGCTTATGCAGCGGCGCTGGCGAGCCAGACGCTCGGTTGCGAACCCGATCATATGGATGTTGCCTGCTCGGGCAACATCATCAAGAACGTCAAGAGCGTGACCGTGCCCAACTCGGGCGGTATGCACGGTATTGAGGCCGCGGCCGTGCTGGGTGCCGTGGGCGGCGACGCCAAGAGCGCGCTCGAGGTGCTCGAGAGCGTCGATGACGCGGACCGCGCCCGCGTGGCCGAGCTGCTTGCCGATGCGGACTACTGCGATGTGTCGCTTGTCGAGGGTGTGCCCAACCTCTACATCAAGGTGACTGCGACGGCCGGGGGCCATACCGCGGTCGTCGAGATTACCGATCACCACACTAATGTCACGTGCCATACGCTCGACGGTATTCCGGTATGCGGTAAGTCGGCGGGGGAGTGCGCCGCCTGCGCCGAGCGCGTGGTGGCCGAGCGTGCGGCAGATAACGCCGACACGCCCATGTCGATCGAGACCATCATCGACTTTATCGAGGACGGTGACATTGAGGACGCCCGCGCTGCCGTTGAGCGTCAGATTGAGCTGAATGGCGCGATCAGTGCCGAGGGTCTCGCGCACGCTTGGGGCGCCGAGGTGGGCCGTACGCTGCTGGGTGCTCGTGCCGATGACGTCGCCTGCCGCGCCCGTGCCCGTGCGGCCGCCGGGTCCGACGCCCGCATGAACGGTTGCGCGCTGCCGGTTGCCATTGTGTGCGGCTCGGGCAATCAGGGCATTACCTGCGCATTGCCCGTCATGGAGTATGCCGAGTACCTGCGTTGCGACCACGAGCGCCTGGTGCGCGCCGTGATGCTGTCCGATCTTATCGCCGTGCATATCAAGAGCTATATTGGTGCGCTTTCGGCGTTTTGCGGTGCTATTTGCGCTGCGTGCGGCGCCGGCGCTGCGATTACCTGGCTGTGCGGTGGCACGCGCGAACAGATTGGCGCGACCGTCTCGAACACGCTCGGTAACGTGGGCGGCATCGTGTGCGACGGCGCCAAGGCGAGCTGTGCCGCCAAGATCTCGGCTGCCGTCGATGCGGCGATTCTGGGCCATGATATGGCCATGCAGGGTCGCGGCTTCCGCGCCGGCGAGGGCCTGATCCAAGATACCGTTGAGCAAACAATCGCCAGTATGGGCTACGTAGGCCGCGTGGGCATGAAGGACACCGACATCGAGATCCTCAACATCATGATCGGCAAAACCCAGGTGTGCTAGTTACGCGGTTTTACCAAACCGCGTAACCAGTCGACGCTGCAAATGCCCCTAAGCGGCAATCTGCCTTTCAATCGTCGGGCATGGCCAGAAGGCCTATGCCCTCCTCTTTCAAGGCACATTGCTCGCTTAGGGGCATTTTCGCTCATATGACCCAATCCGCTGTCAAGAGCCACAATGGCCCCGCCGACCG
>CAUDDF010000067.1:0-7868 GCA_958448275.1 uncultured Collinsella sp. | reverse complement strand
CATGACCTCGATATGCGTGTAGCCCATGTCGCGCACGTAGTCCACGAGCTCTACCGACAGGTCGTCGTAGGTGTAAAACTCGCCGCGCTGCGCGGGGAAGGGATCCATGGGGCCGGGGTAGTTGCCGTACTCATCCGGCTCGCCCTGTGGTGCGTCGCCGTGGCGCTTCCACGAGCCAATATGCACCTCGTAGATGTTAAGCGGCTGCGACATATGGTTGTGGCCGGCGCGGCGCTTGAGCCACGCGGCGTCGTTCCACTTGTAGCCATCGAGGGTCCACAGCACGCTCGCGGTGCCCGGAGGACACTCGGCCTTAAAGGCGTACGGATCGGCCTTGTAGAGCTTTTCGCCCTCGTTGGTCTCGATGAGGTATTTATAGAGCTGGCCCTGCTCGGCACCAGGAATAAAGCCTTCCCAAATAGCGCTCGTATGCACGGGCACCAGCGGGTAGGCTTGTTCATCCCAGTCGTTAAATTCGCCAATGACATGGACACTTTTTACGTCGGGCGCCCAAACACAAAAGCGCCAGCCGCGCGTGCGCTGCTGCGTGTCGGGGTGCGCGCCCATCTTTTCCCAGCTGCGCTCCCACATACCAATGCCAAACAGGTAGACATCGTCCTTGGAGAGCTCCGGTGCGTGCGGGGCGGCTTTACGGGTAGCGGGCTTTTTAGCCGTTGGCTTTAGCTTTGTATCGCTCACGTTTGATCCCATCATGACGCGGCAGCGTGTTGCCTTGGTGACTAGATGCGAAAGGTCCAAGGCTGCACGAATCGAAGGGACGGCGAAGTTTCTGTGATTCGTTCCACCTCGCGTGCTCGGTGGAACTTTCGGCAGAAACTACGATAACACCTGTGCGTTAGTTTTATGGACGAAAGCGGATTTGCGGGGGCGTTTAATCGGTAAGCGACATGTTTATACCACTGGCAGATTTGACGTGGTAAAACTCTTGACAGTTTTACCAATTTGGGTTTCAAAATTGTTTGGCTGACGTTTGGTAAAACGTTTTTAGCAGGATGTTTACCATTTGACATTGAAAGGTTCGTTTATGTCCCATACCGCCGCTCCCAAGGTTGCTTTTATTTTCGATTGCGACGGCACACTGGTTAATAGCACCCCCGTTTGGGCCTATGCTCAGCCCGAATTATTGCACCGCCACGGAGTTGACGTGACGGTCGATGATTTTGCACAGTTTGAGCATTTGTCGCTCGAGGACGAGTGCCAGGCCTACCACGACATCTGGGGCATTGGCGAAAATGGCGAAGAGCTCTACCGCGAGCTGAGCGATATCCTGATTGATGGCTACTCCAAGGTGCCGCCGCGCGAGGGCCTGCTTGCATTTTTGGAGCAGGCGAAGGCAGCGGGCATCGCTATGGGCGTGGCCACGTCCACGCCGGCCGAGCTGGTGCAGTCTGCGCTCGCCGCTGCCGGGCTCGACGCTTACATGGAGTTTGTTACCACGACGGGCGAGGCAGGACGCTCCAAACAGTTCCCCGATGTGTACGAGCTGGCGCTGCGCCGCCTTGAGGAGCGCCATGGGTGCAAGTTTGAGCGCGCGTGGGTGTTTGAGGACGCAGTCTTTGGCCTTAAGAGCTCTGGCACCGCAGGCTTTAAGCGCGTGGGCATCTATGACCCGCACGGCCGCATGAAGCGCGAAGACGTGCGCGCCAACTGCGATATCTTTATCGACAGCTACGAGGAGCTGGAACTGGCCCGCGTGCTTTCGTTTGAGGGCTAGGCGAGGGCCGTGGCTTGCAAAGTACTTGTAGTCTGCGGCTCGCCCGTGGTGGCGAGCGCGGATTTGTTGCGTAGGCTAGCGGGGGCGTGCGACCACGTTGTCGCCGTGGACCGCGGGCTCGACGCTCTGCTGGGTGCGGGACTGGGCTGCAACGTGTATGTGGGGGATGCCGACACGGTGAGCGACGCGGGCCGCGCGTTGGTCGATGCCGCCACTGACTTTGAAGTTGAGCGCCACGATCCGTACAAGGACTATACCGATCTGGCGCTGGCGCTCTGTTCCGTCCGCCGCCGCTGGCCGGGTGCCGAAGTGGTTGCGACCTGCGCCACCGGCGGTCGCCCGGACATGGCCCTGTCTGTGTTAGGTCTGCTGGCAGGCTATGCGGACGCCCCCGTCTGGATCGATGAAGACGAAGTGACGGCCAGAATCCTGCGCCAGAACGAGACCTGGACCATCGAGGGCGCCGAGGGCAAAACCTTCTCCATCATCGCCATTGCCCCTGGGACGGTGGTAAGTGAACATGGCTTGGAGTGGGAACTAGATCACGCCCCGCTGGGCCTGCTAGCCGACACGGGCATCAGCAACGTCGTCAGGTCAACAGCCACGATCCAAGTCCATCAAGGCGTCGCAATCGGTTATTTGCTGCATCAGGGTTTTATCGGGACGGCGGATAAAAATAATCGCTCGTAGAGTGATTATTTTTGCCCCGTCCCAGGAAAACCCGTAAGGCGGAAAATCAATCCAAAATTCCCCCTTGCATCCCCGTAAACATTCCCCTATAGTACTACCTCGTCACGGGGGCGTAGCTCAGCTGGGAGAGCGCTTGACTGGCAGTCAAGAGGTCAGGGGTTCGATCCCCCTCGTCTCCACCATCGTGAATGCAAAGGCCTTCGGAATTCCGAAGGCCTTTTTTCATGCCCAAAACACCACGTGCCACAAACCCCACCTACGCCAACAAAAAGTTGCACAATTTATTTCCCGTGCCTGTACATAGTTTGTTAGACAAACGAGATTATCGGCACAGCTCGCTGCTTCATTTAGGCGTTCAGGAACGCCCCTAATCACCGTTAGCATCCCAATAACCTGCATCAATGTGAACAACATCCCAAAACAACCCCCTTAAGCACGCTAAATGAACGATATGTTGTCCACCACAAGCCACATCAGTTTCGCTACCAGCTTGTGCTACGATACCTAACGTTACATGAGTTCAACTGTGCTCACGGCTCCAGCAAGTCGCAAAGCGCAGGGTCGATCAGCATCCGGCCGTAACGGCGGTGCCAGAAACACCACGAGCTCCAATAAAGAGGTCATGCGACGTTATTTAATTGCATTGCGCTAATTGCATGATGCAATTAATAGTTTGTATGCCAATGCGAAGCAGTCCTTCAGCTGTTTGCGTGCGGTCCAGTTTTGAAATCACTTGACCGGCTCGCACGCAGCCAGCTGAGGTTGCAGGCATTTGTTGCAATACGTGCCTGTAGCCTCAGCGCTGCTTTTATACATACCGTTCACGGTGGGGCAGAGCCACGTGCTTGTCTGACTGGGCTCAGGGTTTGAATATGGAGCGCCTTCGCGCACAAGCGCCCTGGCGAAGCCATACCCAAACCCCGTGAGCCACGCGTAAGACAGCAAGGGGGTGGTGCTCGTGTGGTATGTGATCCAGGTCATTAACGGTCGCGAAGATGCAATGCGCGAGCGCATCGAGCGCATGGTGCCGGAGAGCTCCATGCAAGAGCTCTTTTATCCCCAATACCAAACCGAGATCAAGGTGCACGGCGAATGGGTCAGCACGACCAAGCCTCTGTTCCCCGGTTATCTCATCTGCGATACGGCAGATCCCCGAGCCGTGCAACAGTATCTGCTACGCATGGACGACTTTGCGCGGGTGCTATCCCAGGACGGTCAGTTTGTGCCGCTGGCAAAAGAAGAGACTCAGCTCATTGGCAGTTTCACTAACAGGGGAGACCGCGTGGTGCCCATGAGCGAGGCCCTAAAAGACGGCGACCAGGTCGTAGTGACGGCTGGTCCGCTGTTGGGCCACGAAGGCCTGATCAAAACCATTAACAGACGCAAAAGCACTGCTTATTTGGAGCTTGACCTGTGTGGCCGACGCGTAACCACCCGCGTTGGCCTTGCGGTGCTTTCAAAAGAGCAGCGCGTTATGCGCAATCACAGAAGAGCGATTTCCTAGCTGCAAGCTCGCAAGCGGACGAGCGAAGGCAAAAAGCATCGGAGGAGGGACTCTTGGAGCCTACGATGATGACCATGGCACAGGGCGCGCGGGAGACGCGCACGGCCGCCACGGCGAATTCCGTCACTGCCGCAGCCGGTGCTGCGGGGGATTACCTTACAAACGAAGAAGCGTACAAGATGCTGCGCGGTGCCAACTCCGGCGTGAAGCCCGAGCTTGGGCACAGGCTCTACCGCGTTGTTAAGCGTACGGTGGACATTGTCGCCGCCGGCGGAGCCCTGGTGTTGCTCTTTATTCCCGGGGTAATTCTGAGCGTGGTCATTTGCATAAAGAGCCCGGGCGCCAGCCCCCTATATTCACAGTGGCGCGTGGGCCGCGTGCGCAAAGACGGCACGTTCTACCTGTTTAAGATCTACAAGTTCCGCAGCATGGTTCCCAACGCAGACCAAATGCTCAAGGACTTGCAGGCCCAAAACGAGGCCACTGGCCCCATGTTTAAAATGAAGCACGACCCGCGCATTATTCCCGGTGTGGGTAACTTCATTCGCAAGCACAGCATCGACGAGCTGCCCCAGCTCATCAACGTGTTCTTGGGCCAAATGAACCTCATTGGCCCGCGCCCCGGCCTGCCGCGCGAGGTTGCCCTGTACAGCGAGCACGACATGAAGCGCCTGGCGGTAAAACCCGGCTGCAGCGGTCCTTGGCAGGTAATGGGCCGCAGCTACCTGGGCTTCAACGAAATGGTTGAGCTGGATCTTCGCTATATAGAGAATCGCAGCCTGCGCCAGGACCTGCGGTTGATATTCGGCACGCTGAAGACGATGTTCTCTGGGGAAGGTGCCGTGTAGCATGCGCATCGCCATGATAGGCCAAAAGAGAACGGGTTCGCGCGAGGGCGGCGTAGAAGTGGTGGTAGGCGAGCTTGCTCGCCGTATGGCAGACCTTGGTCACCAAGTAACCTGCTACGACCGTATGGGCGAAGGAGCTCCTTCCGAGCCCTACGAGAAGGATGGCTACCGCATCGTTCCCGTAAAGGCTCTGGACATCAAGGGGCTCTCTGCGCTCACGAGCAGCTTTGCCGCAACAAGGGCCGCCATCAAAGACGGGGCAGACGTAATTCACTATCACGCAGAGGGGCCGTGTGTCCCCCTTCGTTTTGCGCGTTCCGCGGACATCAGGACCGTGGCAACGATCCACGGCCTGGACTGGCAGCGTGCAAAATGGGGCGGCTTGGCTTCCAAGTACATCAAGTTCGGCGAGGCGACGGCGGCCAAGTGCGCGGATGCGCTCATCGTGCTTTCCCGGGGCAATCAGGAGTACTTCAAGGAGGCTTACGGCCGCGAGGCTACGCTCATTCCCAACGGCATCACTCCCGAGGCGGATCTTCCCGCGAAGGAGATCTCCGAGCGCTTGGGGCTCACCCAGGGCTCCTATGTCCTCTACCTCGGTCGCATTGTGCCCGAGAAGCGACCGGAACTGTTGGTGGAGGCGTACAAGCAGGTAAAGACGGATAAGCGCCTGGTTATCGCGGGCGACTCCTCCGATACGGACGACTACGCCGTGGCGCTCAAAGAGGCTGCCGCGTCCGACCCCCGCGCGCTCTTTACCGGCCACGTTGAGGGCAACCTGCTCTCCGAGCTGTACTCCAACGCGTATTGCTACGCGCTCCCCTCCGACGTTGAGGGCCTGCCCATGAGCTTGCTGGAGGCCATGTCTCACGGTGCGGCATGCGTTACCTCGGATATTCCCGAGTGCGCGGATGTTCTGCAGGGTTGCGGGCTCACGTTCCCACACGGAGACGCGGGGGCGCTGCGCGACGTGCTTGAAGGCCTGATAGCGGATTCTGCCCAAGCGGAGAGGCTGGGCGCCATGGCACGTGACCGCGCGATTAATGGCTATGACTGGAACAGCGTCGTCCAAAGGACGCTTGCTTTGTATGAGGGTGTTGCGTAATGAAGATCCTTCTTGTAGATAAGTTTCATTGGCGCAAGGGTGGAAGCGAGACGTACTACTTTGCTCTTGCCGATGGTCTTCGCGCTCTTGGGCATGAAGTTGCCTTCTTCAGCATGGAGGATGAGCGTAATGAGCCGACTGAGTGGTCGCGTTACTTTGTAACGAATCGCGACTATAACGGACCGAGCTCTATTGTCGATAAGGCGAAGGCCGCGCAGGCACTTGTGTATTCCAAAGAGGCGCGCGAGAAGTTCGATGCGCTGTGCCGTGAATTCCAGCCCGATGTAATCCATCTCAATCTCACTCATAGGCAGATTACGTTTTCCATCTTGGACGCTCCTTGGCTAAAGCAGCATCCAACGCCGGTTGTGTATACCTCGCACGACTTGATTCTTGCTTGCCCGAGCTATCTTATGCTTGATTCCGAGGGCAACGTTTGCGATTCGTGTCTCGGGGGTCATTTTGGCAATTGCCTTAAGAAGAAGTGCGTAAAGGGTTCGATCGCAAAAAGCGCGTTAGCGGTGGCTGAGGCGGAGTGGCTTAAACGGCACAAAACCTATTCACGTCTCGATCGCATCATCTGCCCGAGTGAGTTCATGCGGAACAAGTTTATTGAAGCGGGGCTTCCCGAGCGTCAGCTTGTCCTCATGCGGAATTTCCTGAATCCCGATTCGATGTCACGGGAAGTTGCCAACCAAAATAATGAAGATCCCTACATGCTGTATCTGGGACGCCTTTCTCGCGAGAAAGGCGTGTTAACGCTCGTGCATGCTTTTGAGAAGGCGGCACCGGTGATCCCTGATTGGCGTCTTGTTATTGCAGGCGATGGCCCTGAATGTGATGCTGTGAAGGTCAAAGTTTCCGCAATGCCAAACGAAATAAGCTCGAGGATTGAGCTGGTTGGATATAAAACCGGTGACGCCCTGCGCGGACTTGTGAATCGAGCCACTCTGGCGGCTGCGCCGTCAGAGTGGCTCGAGAACGCGCCATATGCGGTTCTCGAGGCACTCGCCGCGGGCAAGCCCGTTATCGGTACGAACATGGGCGGAATACCCGAGCTGGTACGTGAGGGTGAAACGGGCTTCCTGGCTGAAGCCCACGATGAGGCAGGACTCGCAGATGCAATCCGTAGGGGTGCGGCGGTGGCCGCCGATCCTGCGGCTTACGCCGCGATGAGCGCGCATTGCCGTTCATTCGTGGCAGAGAACTGTAATCAAGAGAAATACATCCGGAATCTCGTCTCCCTGTATCAAGAACTAATTGACCGGAAGGTGGTGGCCTAACCCATGGCCGAGAAGAAACTCAACGGAACCGTAATCGTAACGTACCGCTGCAACGCGCGCTGCACCATGTGCAACCGCTACAAGGCTCCCAGCCGTCCGGAGGAGGAGCTCTCCCTCGACGTGATCAAGAAGCTCCCGCGCATGTACTTCACCAACATCACCGGTGGCGAGCCCTTCATCAGGACCGACCTTGCGGATATCGTGCGCGAGCTGTACAAGAAGTCCGACCGCATCGTCATCTCCACCAACGGCTTCTTCACCGACCGCATCATCGCCCTTGCCGAGGAATTCCCCCAGGTGGGAATCCGCATCTCCATCGAGGGTCTGCAGCAGACCAACGATGAGATCCGCGGTCTCCAGAACGGCTTCAACCGCGGCTACGAGACGCTCAAGAAGCTCGTGGAAATGAAGCACCCGGACGTGGGCTTTGGCATGACGGTGCAGGATCGCAACGCTGCGGACTTGGTGCCGCTGTACAAGCTTTCCGACGAGCTCGGCATGGAGTTCGCCACCGCCAGCCTGCACAACAGCTTCTACTTTGTCGAGGCGAAGAACATCATCAAGGACCGTCCCATGGTGGCCCAGAACTTCGAGGACCTGGTAAACGAGCTCCTCAAGTCCAACGAGCCCAAGAAGTGGTTCCGCGCGTACTTCAACATGGGCCTCATCAACTACATCTATGGGCAGAAGCGCCTGCTCCCGT
>CAUDDF010000066.1:0-8009 GCA_958448275.1 uncultured Collinsella sp. | reverse complement strand
CCCGCGACCCCAACCTTGGCAAGGTTGTGCTCTACCAACTGAGCCATGTCCGCTTGCGGGTTATTAATTTACGCGAGTTGTCCAAAAGACGCAAGTACTTTTTTCAAAAAACTTGTCTGCCGCATGTTCTTAGTAGCTAAACGCGCTAAAGCGATTGGCTAGGCACACGATTCCAGCGCTCCGCTAAACAGCTTCACCATCTGCACGCGCGTGCCGGCGCCGTCCGTACGACGAGCAACCTCCACGTTATCGACGAGCATACGCATAAGCTTGATGCCACGGCCGCGTTCCTCGGATGCGACCGGTTCGCTCGTTTCATCGATAGAATAGCCGGCACCTCGATCAAGCACCTCAACCACAACGCGATCGCCATAGGCCTGAACCGTCAGGACGCACCCGATACCGCCCGCATGGTCATAGGCATTACCCAGCGCCTCCCCCGACGCCAATGCGACATCGTAGCGCTCGTCACGGCGCAACGGAAGCGATTCAAGGAGTTCGGCGATGCGATGTCGGTAGTATGGAAGATTCTCGATACCCTGACGGACCTCGACGCTCTTACTCCAGCGAGGCAGCTCCCCCACCGGAATGGCGGGAATAGACTCCCGTGCCGGCCCCGCGACATGAAGGATATCGACAAGACGAGCAATCTCCAAAAAGCGAACAACTTCACCTGATGCATTGACGAGCGAAAGCAGGCCTTCTCGCCTCATGAGCTCACGAGCGCGCGTAAGCAGGAATGCCAAGCCCGTCGAATCGATAAAGCTAACAGCCTGACAGTTGATGACAACACGACGCACGCCGCGGCCAATCAAAGCATCCAACCGCCGACGCAGCGCAGGCACCGTGGCGATGTCGATATCGCCTGGTGGCGTCAAAACCGCTATGTCATTCCACTCATTCATACGACCATGGTTCCCCAAAAAAGCCCACTCGATGCATTCGTTTCCCCAACCATGCGGATTCAGCCCGCTCAGCGTCGTCTATGAACGACCCCGTAAAAACTCAAGGGACACCAATGCAATGTCATCGTCCAGCGCCGATTCGGTAAATCGGTCAAGCTCGCCCAAGACCTTGCCGCAAATGCCCGACACGCCCTCCCCCGAAACAGAAAGCAGAAGATCGCGCAAGCGCTGCTCGCCAAAGAACGCTCCGGTGCGGTCGCGGGCCTCAATCGTTCCATCCGTATACATGAAGAGCATGTCGCCAGGAGCGAACGTAAACACGCCTGTCTCGTACACCATGCTCTCAAAGGCACCGATTACACCCGATTGACATCCAAGCAGCTCGACCTCTCCCCCACGTGCCTCGCCGCCACCCAGCGGCATCGACTCTGGCCTAATGACCATGGTCGGAGGATGGCCCGCCGAACAATACGTTGCGCGTCCGGCCTTAAGGTCAATCTTGGCGATAAAGGCCGTCACGAACGTCTCGACCCTCGAAAAGCCCATGAGCATGCTGTTAAGGGAGCGTGCCATGCGGGCCGGTCCAGCGCCCTCCCAAGCATATGCCGTCAGGGCCGTCTTGACGAGCGCGGACATCGATGCGGCCTCAATGCCTTTGCCAGACACATCACCCAGAATCATGACGGCGCAGTCGTCGGGAAGACGGATGAGCGTATAGAAATCGCCGCCGACCAACGCCGAGTTCGTGGCCGACAGGTACACCGAATCGGTTGCGATACCCGGAACATCCCCCAGGGAATTTCTCATGCCAATCTGAAGGGTCTGAGCGATATGGCGCTCCTCGCGCTTTTGAGATTCCCCTTCGTAGATCAGTTCAAAGTCATGCGCCAAGTGCACCAAGTAGTCATATTCAAGGTCATCAATCGGCTCTTGGCTACCATCACGAAGCAGCAGCGCGCGCGTCGTCGGGCTCTTCGCAACAGAAGCAGGAACAATCGCGTCGTTACTGTGCTTGCCATCACCCTCAGAGCGCGGGCGCCCCGCCTCGATGCCGGAGTCGACGTAGAGACCCTGACAAGGCAGACCATGCGCCCTAAGCCAGCCTCCCATAGGCATCGATTCGTCAACGCGAGTTATACGGACGTGTTTAAGGTCCTCGGCACTCGCACCTCCCAAAACAGATGCCTCAAAGCCATCAGGGCCAGCCCCCAGACGTGCCGCTGGCGCCGTCGTGGAAAAGAAAAGCTTCTCGGGATCGTCCGGCAAGGCAACGCGACTGCCGCCTTCAAAATCTATGACGTAGGAATCCAGACTGGCGTCATACTCAACAGGGCAAAAATGGCAGTTAAGCATATTGCAGATCTCGGACGATACCGCCTGGGTAGCCGCGGCGGAATCGTCTAGAAAGGTAAACAACTCATCACGCAAGACATTGAGCGAGCGGCCAAGCTCGGCCGTGCGACGGGAGCGAAGGCTCGATGCCATGCCGACCAGCTGGATAGATAGGTAATCGCAAATGACCTCAAGCACATTAACGTCATAGGCGAGCGGTGCCTGAGGGCGTTTCCAACCAACTTCCAGCACGCCAAGGATCTGCGTACCGTAAAAAACGGGAAGACAGATCTCGCTGCGGTACGGAGGCATATCCTGCATGCGCAACAGGTGCTTAGAACGATTGTCCAAGTCCATGAACATACCGGAGGCGGCCTTATCACCCTCAAGGTCCTGTTGAATCGATAAGCGACAGGCACGCGACTCACGAAGAACATACGTCGGAATGCCAGCGCCATACGGCAAAAACTCAGGCAGGTAGCTGTCGTACAGCTCCTTGGAAACACCGCGAAGTTTAAAACCGCCGCTCTCAGAAAAATAGATAGCGGCACCCGAAGCATCGAGCGTTCCTACAAGCTGGTTCAAAACGGTATCAAGTAGGCTGGGCAGCTCATCGGAGCCCACGGTACTCATAATGACCGAGAGCGTGCCAGAGAGGCGCTTGTTCGTCACTCTAAGCTCCGAAAGCGCACGCTTGAGCTGACGGTCGTGCGAAAACTGTTCTTCGATGCTATGGAGCGCCACCAGGACACGTGGCGCGCGGCGCCCAAAGATGCGTGGAGGCGTTACGGAGCCTGCACGAACCAAGACGGGGATAAAGGAGCCGTCACTCAGCTTGAGCATCAGTTCGTTCTCAGAGCCATCAGTTTCAAATGGCAGACGATGATCCGTCGCACGTTCAAAAGCGGACGAGTACAGGACGTCTTTAACATCTCCACCGATGACGTCGGCGCGTTCCTCGCACATCAAACCAAGTAAGCGATTATTCACATGCAGAATGGTTCCGTCGAGCTCGCAGATGATGACAGCATCGCTCGTGATCTCGACTAGCTGGGCAACGTCTGCCCACTCGTTGCGTTCAAGCGTTTCCATCGTGGACCCCACCGTCTATCGGTAACAAAAAAGCCTCCGAAGAGGCTTCTCAAATGCGATGGTGTCGGAGGCGGGACTTGAACCCGCATGACCAAAAAGCGGTCACTAGCACCTCAAGCTAGCGCGTCTGCCAATTCCGCCACTCCGACATGCTATGTTGTTGATTCACGGTTCGTTTTGTTGGACCCGCGCGTTCAACGAGGAAGATAATAACCTATGATTCGAGAACTGTGCAAGCACTTTTTTCAAAAAAGTTTACGAATTTGTAAATGCGCTGGTAGATCTATATGTTCGGCCCCGAATCGGTGTTGCCTCCCGGCGCGTCCTCGGGCATGAGCGATATTTTGTTGCGCACTTCGTGCTGCAAAATATCGCTCCCCCTGCGGAATGCGCCGGGAGGCAACACCGATTCGGGGCCTGCAAATACATACTTCAGGCACAGTTCTCAAACATGTTCTGGGGGCTGATGTAAATTTGGTGGCTCGGCAAAGCCGAGCCCTTATATAAGGAGGCCGGAGCCAAAGCTCCGGCCTCACTCAATTTCTCATCAGATTAAGTGAGCGATTAAGGAATCGCACTCCACCTGCCGAGTTACCGCAGGGCCCGCCCTGGTGTTACTTTTCAGAACACTCCGCAAGACGCAAGAAACCCCCGCCGCACGAAGTGCGCAGCGGGGGTTACTTGCATGTCCGAGGACGTTCTGAAAAGTAACACCAGAGCGGGCCCGGACAAACAACCGACTACAGGTCGATGTGCGATTCCTTGATCGGGAACGGCTCCGCGAAGTGGCACGCGCAGCAGTGACCCGGTGCGACTTCCTTAAACTCGGGAAGCTTCTCAGAGCAAATACCCTGCGCGATCGGGCAGCGGGTGTGGAAACGGCAACCGGTCGGCGGATCCAACGGTGACGGCGGATCGCCGGCGAGGATGATGCGCTTGCGGGTCTTCTGGATATCAGGATCGGGCACCGGCACGGCAGACAGCAGCGACTGCGTGTACGGATGGTGAGGCTCGCTGTAGAGCGTCTTCCAGTCCGAAACCTCAACCATCTTACCCAGGTACATAACGGCAACGCGATCGGAGATGTGCTGCACGACGGAGAGGTCGTGAGCAATGAAGAGATAAGCAGTACCGAACTTATCCTGAAGCTCCTTCAGCAGGTTCAAAACCTGGGCCTGAATGGAAACGTCAAGTGCAGAGACAGGCTCGTCGCAGATGATCAGCTTGGGCTTCAGAGCGAACGCGCGGGCAATGCCGACACGCTGACGCTGACCGCCGGAGAACTCATGAGGATAGCGGTTAATGTGCTCGGGGTTCAGACCGACGACGTCCAGCAGCTCGCGGACACGCTCAATGCGCTCTTCCTTGGTGCCCACGCCGTGAATGGTCATGGGCTCGGAGACAATCTCGCCGATGGTCATACGGGGATTCAGCGAAGCATAAGGATCCTGGAAGATAAACTGCATCTCGCGACGCATGTCCTTGATCTCATGCTTGCTCATCTCGGCAACATCTTTACCCTGGAAGAACACCTTACCGGCGGTCGGCTTGGTCAGGCGCATGATGGTGCGGCCCGTGGTGGACTTACCGCAACCAGACTCGCCGACCAGGCCAAAGGTCTCGCCCGGATAAATCTCGAACGAAATGTCATTCACAGCAGAGACGACACGCTTAGAGAAGCGCTTGGCGAACATGCCGGACTCAGCGGGAAACTCCTTAGAGAGGTGCTCGACCTTCAGCAGCGGAGTACGCTCGTTGGTATCTGCCATTACGCCTCGCCTCCCTTCTTGGAATCCTTGCGTGTACGGGACGTCTCAGGAGCGTTCTTGAGGAACTCGGGGTCACCGGAGTAGTGGCACGCAGAGTAGTGACCAGACTCGGTGACAACGCGCTCGGGGCGCTGCTTGCGGCACTTGTCCGTCGCATAGGGACAACGAGGAGAGAAGACGCAGCCCTCAGGCAGGTTCATGAGCGAAGGCGGGTTGCCGTGAATCGGCGTAAGCGGCTTCTTCTCTTCGATGGCCTGCTCCGGGATGGAGCGGATAAGGCCCCAGGTGTAGGGGTGGCGGCTCTCGTAGAAGATTTCCTCAGCAGTACCGAACTCAACGGGGCGGCCGGCGTACATAACCATGATCTTATCGGCCATATCGGCGACAACACCCAGGTCATGGGTAATCATGATGATGGCGTTGCCGTTCTTCTCCTGCATCTCCTGCATGAGCTCGATAATCTGAGCCTGGATGGTAACGTCCAGGGCAGTCGTGGGCTCGTCGGCAATCAAAATATCGGGATCGCAGGCAAGGGCCATGGCAATCATGACTCGCTGACGCATACCGCCAGAGAACTGGTGCGGATACTCATTGACGCGCTTCTCGGGCTCGGGGATACCCACGAGGTCCAAAAGCTCGGTGGCACGCTTGAGCGCCTCCTGCTTGGAGTAGCCACGGTGCAGACGAAGACCCTCGCCCACCTGCCTGCCGATCTTATAGACCGGGTTCAAGGAGGTCATAGGATCCTGGAAGATCATCGCGATATCGTTGCCGCGAATGTGCTGCATCTCTTCCTCGGTCATTTCGAGGATGGAGCGGCCGCGATAGCGAACGTCACCGCCCTCGATCTTTCCCGGAGGCATCGAGATGAGGCCCATGATGGTCATGGCGGTCACGGACTTACCGGAGCCGGACTCACCGACGACGCCAAGGGTCTCGCCGCGATCGAGCGTGTAGGACACACCGTCGACAGCGCGAACGACGCCATCCTCGGTATGGAAATACATCTTAAGGTCATCGACCTCGAGCAGATGCTGGCCCTCGGGAACCGGCTGGTCCTTCAGGTCCACATAGTTCTTGTTCTTCTTCATCCTTATGCGTCCTTCATCTTGACGTCGAGGGCGTCGCGCAGACCGTCACCCAGCAGGGTGAAGGCGAGCACCGTCGAGAGAATTGCCAGACCGGGCATGATCATCATCCAGGGAGCGGTCAGAAGATACTGCTGACCGTCCTGAATCATGGAGCCCCACGAAGGCGTAGGCGGAATAACGCCCATGCCGAGGAAGGACAGAGCGGACTCGGTCAGAATGGCGCCACCAATGTTCATGGTTGCGTAGACCACGATAGAGGCGACGGAGTTCGGGAAGATGTGACGCACGACGATACGAGCATCGGATGCACCCATCGCGCGCGCAGCGTCAACATAGTCGTTTTCCTTGACCGTCAAGATTGCAGAGCGGAAGACGCGCGCAATCGAAGGCCAGCCGAGAATACCGATGGCGATAAAGACGTTCTGAAGGCCACGGCCGATAACGGCGATCATGGCGACAACGAACAGCACGTACGGGAACGCCAGGAAAATGTCCGCACAGCGCATGATGATCGTATCCCAGATGCCGCCGTAGAAACCCGCCAGAGCACCCATGACCAGACCGATCAGCGTGGAGATCGCGGTGGCCATAATGCCGACGGACAGCGAAACACGTGCACCGTAGATAACGCGGACGAGAATGTCACGACCTAGGGCGTCGGTGCCAAACGGGTGCTCGGCACACGGAGCCAGCAGCGACGTCTGAGCCATGGTGGTCGAGTCGGAAGCCGTCGGCGAACCGAGCCAGGGCTTAGCCCACAGATCTGCGGTCAGGGCAACCACAACGACGATGATGATCCAGCAAACACCGATAACGGCGAGCTTGTTCTTACGAAGACGCTTAAAAGCGTCGCCCCACAGCGTGCGGGACTTGGCGGGAGCAGATGCGGCCTTGGTGGCGGTAGCCTGCTCCTGAGACTGAGAATCAGTTTCCTGCATGAGACGTACCTCCCTTAGGCCTTATCCGACGGACCGCCAAGGCGGATGCGCGGGTCGAGGAATGCATAGCTAATGTCGACGAGCAGGTTGATCACCATAACGACGACGACGATGAGCGTAACGCCGCCCATAACGATGGGCCAGTCACGCATGCTAATGGCGCGATAGACCTCATAGCCGATACCGGGCCAGTTAAAGACCGTCTCGGTCAGGATGGCGCCCGAAAGCATGCCACCAAAGTCGACACCAATATAGGTAACGACGGGGATGAGTGCATTCTTAAGCGCATGCTTGACGATGATCGCGCGATTGGAGAGACCCTTCGCCTTTGCCGTACGGATGTAATCCTGGTTCATGACGTCAAGCAGCTGCGAGCGCATAATGCGGGCGGCATAAGCGGTCGAAACCGAAGCCAGCGTAATGGTCGGAAGCACATAGTGCATCCAATCCTGATACTGAGAGCTGGAACCGCCGGCACCCGAAATCGGCATGGAGAATGCACCGCCCGTGGCGTCCTTGAGAATGACGCCAAAGAACAGCTGCAGCAACATACCGAGCCAGAAAGCCGGGACGGCAACGAGAATCGACGTGGTGAGCGTTACCAAAATATCCCAGAAGGAATAACGCTTAACCGCCGAAATGATACCCGCACCGATACCCATGATTGCCTCGAGCACGATGGCGCACGCGGCAAGTTTGACCGTATACGGATACTTCTGGGCAAAGATTTCCGTAACCGGCAGCTTGCGCTGATACGAATTGCCCAGATCGCCATGAAGCAGGCCGTTCATGTAATACAAGTAACGGTCCACGAGCGACGTTTGAACGGGGTCGCCGTTCTCGTCAAGGCCATTAAGCACCTGACCGTCGATAATGTAAGTG
>CAUDDF010000065.1:0-8067 GCA_958448275.1 uncultured Collinsella sp. | reverse complement strand
CATGCGAACCTCCAGTCCGGACCGCCCCGCGGTCCAACTTTCTGTCCGCACCCCCAAGTGGGAGAAAATCCACTCTCGTTCGTCGTGCGTCCGATAATCCACTCTCATGCGTCCGAAAATCCACTCTCGCTCCTCAACAACTTTGTCTTGGCTCCCAACAGATCAATTTGTGCGGGGGAGTTGTGGAGTTGTGCAGGCAGACGAGGTTTTTCTGGAAATACGTACCCAATGCGCGTATAGTACCGATTGTTTTGTCGGCTCCTGCTGCGTCGAGTCCAAACCGCGAAATGCCATGAGCGGCGCGGATGCAGCCAGGAGGCACGAGGACAACCCATCGTGGCCACGCCCCGTGCTTAAAACCCCAAGAAGGAGTGAACAATGGCAGAAGAGAAGTATGTGCCGCGTCTGAAGACCAAGTACAACAACGAGGTCAAGCAGCAGCTTCAGGACAAGTTCCAGTATGAGAACGTCATGATGATCCCCAAGTTTGAGAAGATCGTCGTGAACATGGGTGTCGGCGAGGCCGCTACCGATTCCAAGGCCATCGACGGTGCCGTGCGCGACCTGCGCGCCATCACCGGCCAGCAGCCGATGATCACCCGTGCCCGCAAGTCCATCGCTACCTTCCGCCTGCGCGCTGGTATGCCGATCGGCTGCAAGGTTACCCTGCGTGGCGACCGTATGTGGGAGTTCTTCGATCGTCTGACCTCCGTCGCGATTCCCCGTATCCGCGACTTCCGCGGCATCTCCGCCAAGAGCTTCGACGGCCGTGGTAACTTCTCCATGGGCGTCACCGAGCAGCTCATCTTCCCCGAGATCGACTTCGACTCCGTCGATCACCAGCGTGGTATGGACATCACTTTCGTGACCACCGCCAACACCGATGAGGAGGCCAAGGCCCTTCTGGACGCCTTCGGTTTCCCGTTCAAGAAATAGGTTCACCTGCCCTATAAGCGCCGTTCCCACAAGGGGGCGGCGCTTGGGGCGAACAATACTCTATGTGAGGAGGATATAAGTGGCTAAGACATCGATGATCGTCAAGTGCAATCGCAAGCAGAAGTTCTCTACTCGTGAGTATACGCGCTGCCAGCGCTGCGGCCGTCCGCACTCTGTGTACCGCAAGTTCGGCCTGTGCCGTGTCTGCTTCCGCGAGCTTGCACTCAAGGGCGAGCTTCCCGGCGTTAAGAAGGCCAGCTGGTAAGTCACTACCAGCGTTTCAAGCATCAGTTTGGAACAGGGAAAACGCGCTAAAAAGGCTTTGCCGTTAAGGGCGGCGAAGAACCAAGAGCACGTGTTCATCAAGAACGAAGGAGAATCTGTATGAACCTTACAGACCCGATCGCAGATATGCTTACGCGCATCCGTAACGCTAACTCTGTGAACAAGGCCACGGTCTCCATGCCGAGCAGCAAGAAGCTCGTCGAGATCGCTCGTGTTCTGCACGAGGAGGGCTACATCGAGGGCTACGATGTCGAGGACACCGTGCCCCAGAAGACTCTGCACATCACGCTTAAGTATGGTCCCAAGAAGGCTAAGGTCATCAACGGCATCCGCCGCATTTCCAAGCCGGGCCTGCGTAAGTACACCGGCGTTGCCGACATGCCCCGCGTCCGCGGTGGCCTTGGTACCGCCATTATTTCCACCAGCCATGGCGTTATGACCGACCGCGATGCTCGCAAGCACAACGTCGGCGGCGAGATCATCGCTTACGTCTGGTAATTCGCTCGGTAGGTAGAAGGAAAGGAGATCACCGTGTCTCGTATCGGTAATAAGCCTGTCCAGATTCCCGCCGGAGTCGAAGTGGCAGTCAACGGCAACAACGTTGTCGTCAAGGGCCCCAAGGGCCAGCTCGAGCTCGATGTTTTTGAGAAGCTCACCATCAACGTCGAGGACAACGTCCTCACCGTTTCCCGTCCCGACGACGAGCGTGAGACCCGTGCCCGCCACGGCCTCACCCGCGCTCTCATCCACAACATGGTTGTTGGCGTTTCCGAGGGCTTCGAGAAGAAGCTCGAGCTCGCCGGCGTCGGTTACCGCGTGCAGCAGAAGGGCAAGAACCTCGAGTTCTCCCTGGGCTTCTCGCACCCCGTGATCGTCGAGGCTCCCGAGGGCATCACCTTCGAGGTTCCCGACAACACCCACGTGAACGTCAAGGGTATCAACAAGCAGCAGGTCGGTCAGATCGCCGCTGAGATCCGCGGCCATCGTCCTCCCGAGCCTTACAAGGGCAAGGGTATCCACTATGTTGGCGAGCACATCCGCCGCAAGCTGGGTAAGGCCGCCAAGTAGTCGTAACCGACTCACTCGCATAAGACCAGCACCCCGTTAGGTGCTGGCAAGATCAACCTTTTTAGGAGTTTACGTATGAACAAGCATAAGGCGAAGCTGGAAGGCCTCAAGCGTCGTCAGCGTCGTGTTCGCGGCAAGGTCTCGGGTACCGCCGAGCGTCCGCGTCTTCGCGTGACCCGTACTAACGCCAACATCTATGCCCAGATCATCGACGACAGCAAGGGCTCCAGCCTGACGCTCGTCTCTGCCTCGACCCTCGAGGCCGAGTTCAAGGGCACCCACACCTCGAACAAGGAGGCTGCGGAGAAGGTCGGTCAGCTCGTTGGCAAGCGTGCCATCGAGGCCGGCATCACCAAGGTCGCTTTCGATCGTGGTGGCCGTATCTACCATGGCCGCGTCAAGGCCCTCGCCGACGGTGCTCGTGCCGCCGGTCTCGAGTTCTAGGAGGTATGTAGCACATGGCTCGTAATCAGAAGCAGCAGCGCGAGGCCTCCGAGTTCGAGGAGCGCGTCGTTTACATCAACCGCGTGTCGAAGACCGTCAAGGGTGGTCGTCGCATGAGCCTCGTCGCTCTCGTCGTCGTTGGCGACGGCAAGGGCAACGTCGGCGTTGGCATGGGCAAGTCCGCTGAGGTGCCCATGGCCATCTCCAAGGCGTCTCTCGATGCCAAGAAGAACATGTTCCACGTGCCGGTGACCGAGCAGGGCACCATTCCGCACGAGGTTCTCGGTCACTTTGGTGCCGGCCGCATCATCATCAAGCCCGCTGTCGAGGGTACCGGCGTTATCGCCGGCGGCGCTGTGCGTCCCCTCTTCGAGCTTGCTGGCATCAAGAACGTCCTGTCCAAGTCCCTCGGTACCGACAACGGCCTCAACATCATCAAGGCTGCCGTCGAGGGCCTCAAGGAGCTCTCCAGCCCTGAGGACGTCGCGGCTCGCCGTGGCCTGACGGTCTCCGAGATGTTCGTCGGTAAGGAGAACTAAGCATGGCTGACACCATCAAGATCAAGCAGGTCCGCAGCACCAATGGTTGCAAGCAGGACCAGGTCCGTACTGTCCGTGCCCTCGGTCTCCACAGGATCCGCGAGGTTCGCGAGATTGCTGACAACGAGTCCGTCCGCGGCATGATCTTCAAGGTCAAGCACCTTGTCGAGATTGTAGAGGAGTAGCAAATGCAGCTTCACGATCTTACTCCCGCGCCCGGTTCCACCAAGAACCGCAAGCGCGTCGGCCGTGGCAATTCTTCGGGTCACGGCACCACTTCTGGCCGCGGTCAGAAGGGCCAGGGTTCCCGCTCTGGTGGCACCAAGGGTGCCGGCTTCGAGGGTGGCCAGACTCCGCTGGCTATGCGCCTGCCCAAGCTTCCGGGCTTCCGCAACCCCCGTCGTATCGAGTACACCGCTGTTAACGTTGAGCGTCTCGAGCGCAAGTTCGAGGACGGCGCTGTGATCGACGGTGCCGCTCTTAAGGCCGCTCGCATCACCAAGAGCGAGTTCGAGCCCGTCAAGGTGCTCGGCAATGGTGAGCTCACCAAGAAGTTCACGGTCAAGGTCGACAAGGTCAGCGCTTCTGCGCAGGCCAAGATCGAGGCCGCCGGCGGAAAGGTCGAGCTGCCGTGCTAAATGGTCTTAAGAATGCTTTCCGCATCAAAGAATTGCGCGAAAAGATTCTTTTTACCATAGCTATGCTCGTCGTGTACCGCATTGGTGCGCACGTTCCTGTGCCCGGCATTCCCTTCCAGGGGATGCTGGGCCTTTTCTCGACCGATAACAATTCGGTCGCCGCAGGTGCTATGGCCCTCCTGAATCTTTTCTCTGGCGGCGCGTTGAGCTATGTGTCGGTGTTTTCGCTGGGCATCATGCCTTACATCACCAGCTCGATCATCCTCCAGATGCTCCAGGCCGTTGTGCCTTCCCTGCATGAGCTTGCCCGCGAGGGCGAGGTCGGTCAGACCAAGATTACGCAGTATTCGCGTTACCTCACCCTGGCTCTGGCAATCCTCAACTCCGTGGGTTACCTCTTCCTCTTTAAGAGCTTCGGCATCAGCTTTAATGGCGCCGGCGCTCCCGAGATCATCTTCGACCTCATGATCGTCGGCACGCTCACCGCGGGCGCCATGCTGATCATGTGGATTGGTGAGCTCATCACCCAGCGCGGTATCGGCAACGGCATGTCGCTGATCATCTTTGCGAACATCATGGCCGGTCTGCCGCAGGCGATCTTCTCCAGCACCGAGGGCAATGCCGGTGGCATCATCACCATGGTGATCATCTGCGCCATCATCCTGCTGGTTATCCCGCTGATCGTATTCCTTGAGCGCGGCCAGCGCCGCATCCCGGTCTCCTACGCTAAGCGCGTCGTGGGCCGTCGCATGATGGGTGGCCAGACCACCTACCTGCCCATCAAGGTCAACACCGCGGGTGTCGTGCCGATCATCTTCGCTTCGGCGCTGCTGTACTTCCCGGCCCAGATTGCCGTGTTCTTCCCCGGCATCGGCTGGATTCAGGCAGTTGCCTCTGCGCTTTCGACCGGTTGGCTCAACTGGGTGCTTAACGTTGTCCTCATCGTGTTCTTCGCGTATTTCTACACCTCCATGGTGTTCAACCCCGATGACACGGCCGACAACCTTAAGAAGCAGGGCGGCTTTATTCCGGGCGTCCGTCCGGGTAGGGCTACCGCGGCCTACATCAAGAACGCGCTCAACAAGATCACGCTTCCCAGCGCTGTCTTTTTGGCGCTCATCGCCATCGTGCCTTCGATCATCTTCTCCTTCACGGGTAACCATCTGATCCAGGCATTTGGCGGCACGTCCATCCTCATCATGGTCGGCGTCGTGCTCGACACGGTCGATAAGCTCGAAGGCCAGATCAAGATGTATGATTACGATGGATTCTTTAAATAGGCTAGAGGAGGATTGCTCATGAACCTCGTATTGCTCGGAGCTCCGGGTGCCGGTAAGGGCACCGTCGCGCAGGAGCTCGTCGCCGAGTTTGGCGTCGCTCACATTTCCACGGGCGACCTGCTGCGTGCTGCCGTCAAGGGTGGCACCGAGCTTGGTATTCAGGCTAAGAAGTACATGGACGCTGGCGAGCTTGTCCCCGACCAGCTCGTGATCGACCTTGTCAAGGAGCGCCTTGCCGCCGATGACGCCCAGCAGGGCTTCATCCTCGATGGCTTCCCGCGCAACACCGCCCAGGCTGTGACGCTCGATTCCGAGCTCTCCGCTATGGGTCGCGAGATCGACTGCGCCCTTCTGGTCGATGTGGCCCCCGAGGTCATCATCGATCGTCTGTCTTCGCGTCGTACCTGCCGCGCCTGCGGCTACACCGGCACGGCTGCCGATACTACCTGCCCCAAGTGCGGCGGCGAGATGTATCAGCGCGACGACGACAAGCCCGAGACCATCAAGAACCGTCTCGACGTCTACGAGAAGTCCACGAGCCCGCTCGTCGACTACTATCGTGGTCAGGGTCTGCTCAAGTCGGTCAACGGTGACCAGGCTCGCGAGACCGTGTACGGGGATGTCAAAGAGGCTCTCGGTCTATGATCAAGATTAAGTCTGCAACGCAAATCGAGCAGATGAAGAAGGCAGGAGCGCTATCTAAGATGGCGCTCCGCCACGTTGGAGCCATGGTTCGCCCCGGCGTGTCGACCTTCGAGCTCGATCAGCTTGCCGAGCAGATTATCCGCATGCATGGCGGCACCCCGGCCTTTAAGGGTTACGGCGGGTTCCCCGGAACCATTTGCGCATCGATCAACGATGCCGTGGTCCACGGTATTCCCAACCCCGATATGATCCTGCGCGATGGCGATATCATCTCCATCGATACGGGAGCTGTTCTTGACGGTTGGGTCGGCGATAACGCTTGGACGTTTTTCGTCGGCACCCCCACGCCCGAGGCCAAGGCCCTGTGCGAGGTTACGCGCGATTGCCTTAAGGCTGCCATCGAGCAGGCTGTTCCCGGTAACCATATCGGGGACGTCGGGTATGCTGTTCAGTCCCTCGCCGAGTCTCACGGTTACGGCGTGCTTCGCGATTACGTGGGGCATGGCATTGGCCGCGTGATGCACGAGGACCCCAACGTTCCTAACTATGGAAAGAAGGGGAGAGGCGTTCGCCTTCAGGCTGGTATGGCCATCGCCATCGAGCCGATGGTTACGATGGGTTCCAATCATGTGAGCACGGGCTCCGATGGTTGGATCGTTACGACCAACGACCACCTGCCCGCCGCGCACTACGAGAACACCGTCGCCATCACCAATGACGGACCGGTGATTCTCACCACGGATGCCCAGGGCGCTTGGTGTTCCTTGCAAGGAGGCGAGATGTAGAGGCCGCGTTCAAATTCGTCGGCATTTACATTTCAAATGTAACAAGTTTCACTTAGATGTGGAGCCATTACGAAGATATTACGATACGTGCATGCGTATTGTAGAATACTCAATCGCTGTCGTTTTCTAGAGAAAGATGATTGCTTGTGAAGAAGGAAGACGCAATTGAGCTCGAGGGTACGGTAAAGGAACCGCTGCCCAACGCCATGTTTAAGGTTGAGCTCGAGAACGGTCATTCGGTTCTGTGCAACATTTCTGGTAAGATCCGAATGAATTACATCCGCATTCTCCCCGGTGACAGGGTTGTCGTGGAGCTTTCCCCGTACGACCTGACCCGCGGTCGCATCACCTATCGCTATAAATAGCGACACGCATACACGCTCTTTTCCGACTGCAGGCTTAGCTCAACCTACGGTCGGTTTGCGTGTGAAGACCAGCCATAGTTTTAAACGCCTGCGGCTGGGCGAGTAGATAGTAGGGAAGTAGTTTGAGCGCTACCGAAAGGAAGAACGATGAAGGTACGTCCTTCGGTCAAGAAGATGTGCGATAAGTGCAAAATCATTAGGCGCCACGGCAAGGTCCTCGTCATTTGCGAGAACCCCCGTCATAAGCAGCGTCAGGGTTAAGAGAGGAGACTACGTTGGCCCGTATTAATGGTGTCGACCTCCCGCGTGAGAAGCGCGTTGAGATCGGTCTGACCTACATTTACGGCATCGGCCGCACCACTGCGACGAAGATTTGCGTCGAGTGCAACGTTAACGTGGACACGCGCGTTAAGGACCTCACCGAGGATGAGGTTAACGCCATCCGCGATTATATCGATAAGAATCAGATCATGGTTGAGGGCGACCTCCGCCGTGAGCGCAACCAGAACGTCAAGCGCCTTATGGACATCGGCTGCAACCGCGGCCTTCGTCACCGCAAGGGCCTCCCGGTTCGCGGCCAGCGCACCCACACTAACGCTCGTACCCGCAAGGGCCCGAAGCGTCAGATCGGTGCTAAGAAGAAGAAATAAGGAGCGCTAGATAGATGGCTACTGCTAAGAAGAACGTTCGCGCTGCCCGTCTGAAGCGCGCGGACCGTAAGAACATTTCCGTGGGCCAGGCTCACATTCGTTCTACGTTCAACAACACGATCGTTTCGATCACCGATCCCCAGGGCAACGTCATTTCCTGGAAGTCGGCTGGCCAGGTGGGCTTCAAGGGCTCCCGTAAGTCCACGCCGTTCGCTGCCCAGATGGCTGCCGAGGCTGCTGCCAAGCAGGCCATGGAGCACGGTATGAAGAAGGTTTCCGTCTTCGTCAAGGGCCCCGGCTCCGGTCGTGAGACCGCCATCCGCTCCCTCCAGGCTGCTGGCCTCGAGGTCTCGAGCATCCAGGACAAGACCCCCATTCCGCACAACGGCTGCCGCCCCAAGAAGCGTCGCCGCGTGTAACTGAAAGGATCGT
>CAUDDF010000064.1:0-8323 GCA_958448275.1 uncultured Collinsella sp. | reverse complement strand
TGGTAGCCCGTACCAGATTCGAACTGGTGATCTCCGCCTTGAGAGGGCGGCGTCCTAAACCGCTAGACGAACGGGCCATATGTAGCAAATGCAATGGCTGGGATGGAGGGAGTCGAACCCCCATTGACGGAACCAGAATCCGCTGTCCTGCCATTAGACGACATCCCAATGACTGCATCGCTGCGCTCGGCTGTGCCTTTGCGCAAGAAAGAAATATACGGGAAGTCTCGCCGTGACGCAAGCCCCAATTTTGACTTTTTTGAAATTCAGTCAAATTGGCCTAATTTAGTCCAACCCGTGAAGGACCTGTGAAGCCGACCGCTGTACACGAAGGGCAAAACACCGCGAGCGGTAGCCGTCAACCGTTGGCAGATTCTACCGCGAAAACGATAGCACCAGGCAACACAATCGAAGTATCAATGATCGCGTAGATATCGAGGTACCATGGACGAAGAGCTTGATTACCTATGGGAGACCCTGGGCCTCGAGATCACTGCCGACCTTTGGCCCGAACGGGACAAAATCCATCCCACACTGCGCCCCGCCATTACTGTGGTGCAGGCAAAATACCGCCGTGCATCCTTTTTGATCATGCGGATGTCATGGCACGCGGGACTCCCCGACCTTAAGCGAATCCAGGCAAGCCTCGTCGAGTTGTCCGGTATGCCGACCGTCATATCCGAGGCGCACCTGGAGCAGCGCCAGCGCGAGCGACTGCAACAGCAGCGGATTCCCTTTATCTGCCCCGGCGTTCAGGCATATCTGCCCTTTATGGACGAGGAGTACTGGAGCGGCAAGCCCAACAAACACGTAAAGGTCTACGATCCGCACGAATGGGCACAGCTGGCGGACTGACTGGGGCAGGCCCGCCGGCGGAAAGTGCGTCCCAGATTTCAAGCTCAAACTGGTCCCCACTTTCCCGTCGAGCCCTCAACCGGAAACCGTGTCCCACAATCGAAGCTCAGAATGGGACGTGCTTTCCGCAACCGGCCACTTTGGGAAAGCGCATCCCATTCTGGAAGCGAATTCCGGGTCGCACTTTCCGCAGCCGCTACAGCAACGCCTCGGCCCAAGCCGCTTCCCTAAAGCCGGGAATCGCAAAGTCGTCGCCCACCAGCAGCGGACGCTTGACCAGCATGCCGTCGGTCGCCAGCAGCTCGTAGCACTCCCGATCCGTCATGCCCGCATCCAGACGCGCCTTCAGGCCCAGCTCTCGATATTTCATGCCCGACGAATTAAAGAAGCGCCGCACCGGCAGCCCCGAACGAGCAATCCAGGTCGCAAGCTCATCAGCCGTGGGATTGTCCAAAACGATATCGCGATCGATATACTCTACCCCATGTTCGTCCAGCCATGCCTTGGCCTTCTTACAGGTCGAGCACTTGGGATATTCAACAAACAGTACAGTCATGGGAATCCTCCGAATATAGATCGGCCAACGCAGGCACACGCCACACGAGGCGCCTTCGTATGATGGGCCAATTGTAGCCCGCGGGTCACACGTTAAACGAACCGTACCCCGAATCCGCGCTTGATAAACGGCAGCAGTTCCATTGCCTCGGGCGTGATATGGCCCGCAACGTTCATGCGCTCGTCACCGGGAAGATCGACCCGCGCAATCTCAAGCTCGCCTTCGTAGCGCCCATATCCGCTATTGCTCACAGCGATCGACCCCGCCTTTCGCGGCAGGCCGGCTCCGGCATCCGTCGGCACGGAATCCGGCTTAAGCTTCGTACGTGACTCCTGAGACCTAAAGATGAGGACACTCGAGTCGGGCCGGTCGTGATGAATCTGCCCGCGCACATAGGCATAACTGAGCTCAAGCTCGCATTGCAGGTCCACGTATCCGGCGGAAACTTGAGCAAACTGCGCCCAGCCCGCATCGGAAAGATCGGGGTCGCCGACCAACACAATGTCGCAATCGGCGCCATGTGCAAGCTCAAGCATATTGAGGGCAACCTTTGACGCGCGACCGCGCTGCGCCTCGACCGTCGGCAGTCCCTCGAATACCGGCCCGCGAACGTTAGCATCACCCGGCACAAAAGCCATGATTTCGAATCCAAGCGCCGCAAGACGAAGATTCACCCGAGCAATGTCCTCCAGAGCTAAACCGGTATAAGGCTTGGGGTAAAAATTGTGGCAGGCGGCAAAACGAGTCACATCGGCACCGGCCTCACGCCACGATGCGATTTCATCAGAACTCACCGTCGATGCATTGACCACAATGTGAAATACACCGGACAGCTCCGCGACCCGCTGGGCGCTAAAGCCATAGTCCAAACGAAGGTATTCCAACCCCAGATCGCGCAGGTCCTCGATGCGCTCAAGCCCGAGCAAATCGCACGTGCGAGGCCCCACATCGGCAATGAGCGCAATGCCGCGGGCGGAAAGCAGCGACAGCACATGACGGACCTTATCGGCATACGCCGCTCCCCCATCCTCGGGAATATGCAGCGAGGTGAACGCATAGCGCGCACCCGCCGCGGCACCATGTTCAATCGTCCGCTCAATATCCTGCAGAGGGCTGGAAAGATAAATCGAAATACCCGTTTTCACGCTTCAACGCTCCTTTAAAAAAGGCCGGCGGAGCAGCTAGCCCCGCCGGCACAACCATAACATCAAGAAATCTGCCGCGCGCCGCGAACCCCGAGCAACACGGCTCGCGATATCAAACTACTCGCCAAAGAACTCGTTGATCTTCTGCTCGTCGACGCCAAAGAACCACGTCAGGACAAAGCCGGCGGCATAGGCAAGCAGCATAGCGGCAACGTAGCCGAGCTGCTGGCCAGGAACGACGATCAGCAGGCCAAACAGACCGGAAACGCCCTGAGAAACCGTGCCGATGTGAAGCAGCGCCGCGAGCGCGCCGCCAAATCCGGCACCCAGGCAGGCCGTCACAAACGGACGAACGAGCGGCAGCGTAACAGCATACATCAGAGGCTCGCCCACACCCAGGATTCCAACGGGAATGGACTCTGCGACGTACTTCTTGAGCTTGGCGTTCTTGGTCTTAAAGTACAGCGCCAAACCGGCACCGACCTGGCCGCCGCCAGCCATCATAAGGATGGGAAGCAGGTAATTGATACCCTTGGTAGCGCCGTCGGGATCGTTGAGCATAGCGTGGATCGGCGTGAGCGCCTGATGCAGGCCGACGGAAACCAGCGGCAAGAAGCCTGCCGACAGGATATAGCCGCCCAGGACGCCCAGCTTCTCGAAGATAAAGGTCAAAACGCTAAAGATGGCAGTCGTCAGCCATGCGCCAACCGGCTGGATGACGAGCATCAGAGCAAAGGCGCCGATGATGAGCACCAGCAGCGGAGACAAGAACGTGTCGAGTGCGTTGGGCATAACCTTGCGAATCTGACGCTCCATCCAGGCAAAAAATGCGCCAGCGATGAGAGCCGCGATCATGCCGCCCGCTGCGGGGTTGTACTGCGCACTGGTGAGCGGCAGCAGAATGGCAGTGGCAGGATCAGCCGCGCCAGGCGCAAGCAGGGGCATGGCACTGTTGGCGATACACATCATGCCGGCGATGCCGCCCAGCGCAGCGGAGCCACCAAACTCACGTGCCGCGTTATAGCCCACCAAGATGGGCAGATAGGCAAACAGGGCCCAGCCCATGGAACGAATGCCCTGGTACCACCACTCGCCTGCAAGCGCGCCTGCCGTCGAGACGTTAATGACGTTGCAGATACCGTTGATGAGGCCAGCCGCAATGATGCCGGGAAGCAGGGCGACGAAGACATTGGAAATCTTCTTGAGGAAGGCCTGAACCGGCTTAGACTCGTACTTGGCCTTCTGCGCGGCCTTGTTTGTGGCCGCAGCGTCAACCACGCTCTCGTCGGCAACGCCTTTCGCAAGGCCAGTGAGCTTGGAGAACTCCTCGAGCACCTTATTCACCTTGCCCGGACCCAGCACGATCTGCATCGTGTCGTCCTCGACCAGGCCCATCACGCCGTCGAGTGCCTTAATGCCCTCCGTGTCGACGTTGCCCGCGTCTTTGACGGTCACGCGCAGGCGCGTCATGCACGCCGCGTTTGCCAGCACGTTGTCTTTACCGCCCAAAAGGTCCAGCAGCTTTTGAGCCAGCTCTTTGTTCGTCATAACTCCTCCTTGTATTGGGTATCTCGTCTGGATGTCATATCAGCTCACGCCGCGCACCTATTGGGCGTCGGCATTGCTCTTCTCATGGCCACTCACCGCAGCACGGACATGGCCTCGCGCCCGCTCAAGAGCTACCGTAGCCTGCTCGGCATCGCGGTCCAACAGTACCGAGACAATAGCGGTTTTTACATGGCCGCCGGCATCTGCAAGCGCCTGAACGGCGCGCTCGCGCGTGCAGCCGGTCGCCTCCATCACGATGTTCTGGCCGCGCACCACCAACTTCTCGTTCGTCTGCTGCACATCGACCATCAGGTTTTGGTATACCTTGCCGATCTTGACCATGGCACCGGTCGAAATCATGTTGAGAATGAGCTTTTGAACCGTTCCCGCCTTGAGCCTCGTTGAGCCGGTCAGCACCTCGGGACCGGGCACGGGCTCAATGGCAAGATCTGCGCTCTCCCCGATCTTCGACCCTTGGTTGCAGGCAATTGCAATGGTCTTGCACCCAGTTGCCTTGGCGTACGCAAGGCCGCCCACCACATAAGGAGTACGGCCGCTTGCCGCCAGGCCAACGACAAGATCCTTGTCCGAGAGTCCACGCTCTCGCAGGTCGTTCGCGCCAAGCTCATCGCTGTCTTCGGCACCTTCGACAGCCTTGATAAACGCCGTCTCGCCTCCGGCAATGAGCCCGACAATCAGATCGGGTGACACGCCAAACGTGGGCGGACACTCCGAAGCGTCGAGTACGCCCAGACGACCGCTGGTGCCTGCGCCCATGTAAAAGACGCGCCCGCCGCGCTCGAGTGCCTCAGCAGCCCAGTCGATTGCTGTGGCAACCTGGGGCAACACTTTCGTGACCGACTGGACGGCACGAAGATCCTCATCGTTCATCGTCGTGACGATTTGCAGCGATGTCATCGTATCGAGGTCCATTGACCTTTGATTACGCTGTTCGGTCGTGAATTTTGTTAAATCGAGCATTTCATTCACCTCATCTTTCCTGTTTCTCGATGTAGTTTTGCTTAATGACATGCGTCGCCCGTTCGTAGTCGCTGGCAACGTAAGCAGCGTAAAGGGCATCGACAACCATAAGCTGGGCCATACGCGAAGCCATGGCACCGCTGCGGACCAAGGGTTCACTCGCAGCAACGCCGAGCACGGCATCGGCCATGGTGGCAAGCTTGGATGATCCATCTACTTTGGTAACGGCCACAACGGGACAGTTGTGACGTTGAGCCTCGGCGGTGCAGTCCAGCACCTCTTGCGTCAAGCCCGAGTAGCTAAAGGCGATTGCCATATCGCCCTCATGCATGTTCTTGGCACATAAGAGCTGATCATGCCAGTCGTCGTACAGATGGCACTCTTTGTCGACACGCATGAGCTTTTGCGCCAGGTCGTGCGCGACCAAACGAGAGGCACCAATACCGAACAGATTGACCGCGCGTGCCCGCTTAAGACGGGCCGCGCATCGCTCCAAGACGGTGTAATCGAGCGTTCGCGCCGTCGCCTCGATCGTGCGCACGTTGCTTTTCATCACCTTCCCCACGATACGTTCGACGCTGTCATCCATGGAGATGTCCTCGAGGGCTACGTCTTTCTTGTCACCTAAGAGCGCCAGCTCGGCAATCAGTTCGCGCTGGAACTCCTTGTAGCCCGCAAAACCCAAACGCTTGCAAAAGCGCAAAATGCTCGAGGGCGAGGAGAACGTGACATCGGCAAGACCGCGGACGGACAGCCCGACCACCTCGTGCGGATGAGCGCTTACATATGCGATGACATTGCGTTCCGCCGGGCTCGCGCTAAGCTCACGCTCGCGAAGCCGCAAAAGCAATCCGTTTGCCATCTCAAACACCTCCGTTGAGAAGAATTAAAGACCAACGAACGATTCGTACCGGATACAAACAGCTTTTGCGGTACATTGTGCCGCATCGTGGCGCACAAAGGGCGAGCGTTCTACCGCTCGCCCCTCAAATCCGACCGCTCGGAAATACGCGCGACACAAAATAATTCAACGAGGCCGCATTATCAGAAACGGGTTTGTTACCGGCTAGCGCCTCGCATGGGCGCCGATCGGCCGAGTCGCATGGCGCACCAACGCCGCTGCCAGCAATACCAACAGCATGGCGGTGACATAGCCCGCAGCATCGAATCCTAAATCGATAACGTCGAAATGCCTGCCGGGAACAAAGATCTTATGTACCTGATCGCCAACGGAGCAGGCGGCGCAAAAGAGCAATACGGGCACGCAACGGGAGCATACGCTCCACGGACGCCTGGAAAAGCAAACCACGACCACGGAGGCGAACAATCCGACGAAGAAAAACTCTACGGTATGGGCAACGCGACGGACGTTCGTGCCCACCCACATGCGAATGGAAGCAAGTCGGCCAGACCGGACATTCGAGGCAGCCGAATCGGTGCCCCCGGTCATTCCGTTCTCCGCCTGAGCTTCACCCGTGGCATCGACAGCCTGAACGCCCGTAGCCTGGCCCTCCACCACACGCGCGGTAGACTCGCTCAGCAACGACGTCTCCACCGCATTTTGCTCCGTCAGCACCCAGATGCCCGCCAGCGTTGCAACGAACAGAACAATTGCGGTCCATCCGATTATTTGTTTTACGCGCGCCAAGGGCCAACCTCCTTTTTTGAATATCAGCGAGTGTAGCCCCAAATGGCATCGTCACCGTATCAAAATTTGAATCGCAACAGGAAGCGACAAAGCGACGCAAACCCCTACCCCGCCTCGCGCATCCAGCGATCGAACGTCCCCACGCACACGCCTAGGCACTTTGCTGCCTGGCTGCGGGTAATATCGCCTGCCTCATAGCTATCGCGCACCAGCTCAAACTGAGGAGGGCACGGCTTGCGAGGTCGACCGAAACGAACCCCTCGCGCCCGCGCCGCTGCAATTCCCTCCGCCTGGCGCCGATGGATATTCTCGCGCTCCACCTGCGCCACGTAGCTCAGCAGTTGCAGCACAATATCGGCAATCAGGGTGTTGGTCACATCCGGCGCGCCGCTGGCCCTAGCGCGCGTGTCAAGCAATGGCATGTCCAACACCACAATGGCAACCCCGAGCTCCTTGGTAATGCGTCGCCATTCCTCAAGAATCTCGGAGTAATTACGACCAAGTCGGTCGATAGAAAGCACCACCAGCACGTCCCCGTCTCCCAGGACGTGCAACAGCTCGCGATAATGCGGTCGATCGAAGTCCTTGCCGCTCGCATGGTCGGCATAAATATTCGCTGAGCCCACGCCATAGGCGCCCAGCGCATCCAGCTGCCGATTCAGATTCTGATCGCGCGAACTCACCCGCGCATACCCGTACACCGTCGCCATCTCATCCCCGCTTTCTTGTAAACCTGCCAAAAGGGACAGGTTTATTTTGGTAGGTTTTACCTCTCAAATAGCAGGTAAGCGGGCGGCCGAGCAGACGACAAGGTAGTCACGATTCAAATGCGAAGGGCGGTCCCGAAAGACCGCCCTCCGCTCTCTCGCCACGAGTCGGGATTTAGCTAATGGATAAGCTTAAAGTCCAAGTGTCCACGCGTGGTATTGACGCGCGAGACCTCGATAATCACGCGCTGGCCCAGTTCATAGCGAGTCCCCGTGTCGGCGCCCGTCAGCGTAAGCGCGTCCTCGTCGAACTCGAGCCACTCGTTGCCCAGGCTCTTAATTGAAACCAGGCCCTCGACCTGTGTTAGGTCCAAGCGCACAAAGAGGCCCATGCTGCTAACCCACGAGACGGTTCCGGCATAGCGCTCACCCAGACGGTCCTCATAGTACTGGGCAATCTTGATCTTTTGCGTCGCATGGCTGGCGGCATCTGCCGCGCGCTCGGCATCGCTACATGCGCGGCAGATCTGCGGCAGAATGCGCGGCAGCGACTCGCGCCCCTTGCCGATCAGCCGCGGCGTACGGACCAAGGCGTCCTTGCCGCCGAGCTGCTCATAGGCCAACTGCAGTTTGAGCACGCGGTGCACCACCAGATCGGGGTAGCGACGGATGGGACTCGTAAAGTGACAGTAGCACGGCGCGGCGAGCGCAAAGTGGCCCTCGTTGCGCGGCTTGTACAGCGCGCGCTGCATGCTGCGCAGAAGCAGCGTGTTGACGAGCGGTGCGTTGGCCGTACCGGCGGCAGCATCAACTGCAGCCTGCAGCTCATCGGGGCTCCCCAGGGCAATACCGGCAGCACGGCGATCGTCGATGATGCCTAGCT
>CAUDDF010000063.1:0-8428 GCA_958448275.1 uncultured Collinsella sp. | reverse complement strand
GACTGTTTTGGCTGTCAAAGGCCTTATCTACTCCGTATTCCACCGCAACTTTTTGTTGGGCGGGCTAGAGACGCTGCATGCGGTACCCGACACCCATGTGCGTCTGAATCATCTTGGGGTGAGAGGGGTCTGCCTCGATCTTCTTGCGCAGGGTGCGCATGAACACGCGCAGGCTCGCCAGATCGCTGTCCCAGCTCGTGCCCCATATCTCGCGGGTGATGAAGGTGTGGGTGAGCACCTTGTCGACGTTTTTCGCCAGAAGGACGAGCAATTTGTACTCGGTTGGGGTGAGCGAGAGCTCGCGTCCGTCTTTCGTCGCGTATCCCGCGGCGTAGTCGATATGCAGCGGACCGTTGTCAAACGTGCTCGCTTCTGTCGACTCGCTCGACGCCATCGAGGAGCGCCTCAAATTCGCACGGACGCGCGCGAGCAACTCATCCACAGAAAAGGGCTTGGTGAGGTAGTCGTCTGCCCCTGCGTCAAGTGCTGCAATCTTGTCGGAATCTTCGGTGCGCGCCGAAATGACGATAATGGGGACTGCCGACCAGCTTCGGATCTTCGTGATGACCTCGATACCGTCAATGTCGGGAAGGCCGAGGTCGAGCATGATGAGGCTGGGGCCGTGCGACACCGCATCCATGATGGCGGCCTGGCCGTTGCAAACCTTGCTCACGACATAGCCGTGGAGGTCAAGCGCGGTCGAAACGAGGTTTTGAACGGTCAGGTCATCTTCGACCAGGAGGATGCGTGGCTTAGCGGCATTATTCATGAATCTCGATCTCCTCGGCGGGCAGGGTAAAACGGAAGACGGCCCCATGGGGGTGGTTGTCGCGAACTTCGATGACGCCGCCATGCGCCTCCACGATGGAGCGGCAGAGCGACAGCCCAAGGCCGATGCTTCGACGCGAATCCACGGGCCGCGTATTGCTTGAGGTGAAGAAGCGCTCAAAGATATGAGGCTTGTCGCAGTCTGCCACACCCGGCCCATCGTCTGCGACGTCCACCACGACGAACGCACCCTCGCGACGTGCGCTGATGGTGACAGTCGAGTCCTCGGGCGTGTATTTGAAGGCGTTCATGATGAGATTCGTAAGCACCTGCATGATGAGATGGACGTCGATGCGTACCAGCAGGATGTCGTCAGTGTGCTCGATGGTGACAGTACGTCCATGCGATGCTTGGGCGACATGGCTGAGGGCGGCCTCGATGACCTCGTCGATGAGCTCGGATGTGAAATTGAGGCGAATGGTGCCGTCCTCGACGCGTGTGATGGCGAGGAGGTTCTCCACGGTATCGATAAGCCAGAGGGAATCGTCGTAGATGGCATCGGCAAGATCGCAGCGCTGTTCGAGGCTGAGCTTCTCGTCGCTCTTCCGAAGGATTGCCGCAGATCCGGATATAGCCGTGAGGGGTGTCCTCAAATCGTGGCCGATGGAGCGCAAAAGGTTGGCGCGCAGCTGCTCGTTTTTCGCCAAGACCGCAGCCTCTTCGCGCTCTTGCGCCGCCCGGTCGCTTTCGAGCGCCAAGGCGCATTCACCTACGATAGATAGGACGATCGAATGCTCGAAGGCTTCGATCTCGCGCCCCTCCAGGGCGATGCCGATGACACCGAATACCTTGTCGCCGGTGCGAACCGCGAGGTAGAGACAGTGTGTCTCAGGCAGGGTCCGCGTGCTTGCGCCCGCGCGCTTGTTGTTGGTGTAGGTCCAGGTTGCAACGGCGCGCTCGTAGTCGGTGAGCAGCGACGCGGATCGGTTTTCGGTGCCAGCGGACTCATAGAGCGCTTTGCCGAGCGTGCCGTGTTCGGCGGTGTAGAAGACCACGTCGAGTTTTAGCAGTTTGATGAGTTGGTTCATGGCGACGCGGGCGCACTCCTCCGCGCTATGGGCTTGCTGCAAGAGCTGGTTCGTTTCGAGGAGTACGCGCGTTTTGAATGCGTTCTCGGCGGAGGTACGGGCGTTGTCGGCGATGCGCGCAGTTAACTCGCCGGCGACCATAGCGGTAGCGAACATGATGCCGAACGTGACCAGATAGCTTCGGTCGTAGCTGGCGAGCGAAAACAGAGGCGTGACGAAGCAGAAGTTGTAAAGCACTACAGAGAGCACGCTCGATACGATCGTGCAGATACGCCCCGTCGTGGTGACGGCGGTCAGCAGGGCCGTGAGGATATAGAGGGATATGATGCTGGAATCGGCAAATCCCAGATGGCGGAATGCCGTGCCGATCGCCGTGGCGACAAGAGAGAGGGCCAGCGTGCGAAGCACGTTTCGGCTGTTGGGAGGCTGCAGGGCGAGCGTACGGCGGCGTCCTTTGGGCCGGGAGGGCGGAGTCGACTGGTCTGGAATGATGTAAATGTCGAGGTTCGGGGCGAATGTTATGAGCTGTTCTACGAGAGATTTGCGGCCAAAGAGGGCCTGACGGACGCTGCTGCGCTCGCCCGTGCGCCCCATGACGATCTTCGAAATACCCGACAGGCGCGCGAACTCGGAGATCTGAAACGCGATGTCGTCGCCATAGACGGTTTCCATATGTGCTCCGAGCTGCTCGGCTAGGGCGATATTGGCTGCAAGCTTGGTACGCTCATTATCGCTCATGGCTTGCGTGTGCGGGCTCTCTACGAACAGGGCGACGAGCTCGCTGCGAAACGCTTTCGCCATGCGCGCGGCGGCACGGACGATGCGGGGATTGGTCGGCGCCGGGGAGACACAGACTAAGATACGCTCCCTGGTGTAGTAGTCACGGTTTCCCAGCACGCGTGCGGCGTCTGTGAGGTGGCCGGTGCGATCGGCGCAGCGGCGCAGCGCGATTTCTCGGAGTGCGGTGAGGTTCTCGACGGTAAAAAAATGCTGTTGCGCTCGGGCGGCTTGCGCGGGACGGTAGACGAGGCCGGCGCGAAGGCGCTCAAGTAGGTCTTCGGGCTCTATGTCGACGAGCTCGACCTGGTCGGCATCATCGAAGATACGGTCGGGGATTCGTTCGCTCACGACAACGCCGGTGATGGATGCAACCATGTCGTTTAGGCTCTCGATATGCTGAACGTTCACGGTCGTATAGACGTCGATGCCCGCATGTAGAAGTTCCTCGACGTCTCGATAGCGTTTGTCGTGGCGAGACCCCGGCGCATTCGTATGGGCGAGCTCGTCGACGAGGATGAGCTGAGGGGCGCGTTCGATAGCCGCATCTAGATCGAACTCGCTGAGCGCAATGCCGTTGTGCTCGATGAGTTTACAGGGCACTTTCTCAAGCCCTTGTGCAAGATGGGCAGTTGCCGGACGTTCGTGCGGCTCAATGTACCCCGCGACGACGTCAACACCTCGCCGCTTGGCGGCGTGGGCGGCTTGAAGCATCGCATAGGTTTTGCCTGCGCCGGCAGCGTAGCCAAAGAAAATCTTGAGGTGTCCCCGGCTGGTTCGAGCGTCATCGGCGACCTCGTCTTTCTCAATTGCCTTGAGGATGAGGTCTGGATTGACGCGAGTGTCCGATGCGTCGCGCTGCATAGCGTAGCCTTTCTGAAGCGTTGTCCATGCGTGCATACGCGGTGAGGACGCCACTGTATGCTCGCGTGGTCGAGTATAGGCGCACTGCAGCCGCAATAGTGCTTTCTACCTGCATCTTTACGGCATCTTAAGGACGTGAGCCCCGGCCCTCACGCCTCTTTAATCCCTAGAAGCGTTTACTGTCCCCAGACGCTTGCGAGAGCAGGCGTCCGAGACATCGGACCGCGCGTGAAAGGGGCGGTAAATGGACATCCTCAGTCCCATCATCGGAGTCGTCTGCATTGGACTCTTTATCTATTACATCTACATTCTGATGAGGAGTGATTCGTAAACTATGGATGCTGCGATTCAGTACATCTTGTACTTTGCCGTGCTCGTCGTCTTGGCCGTTCCGCTCGGTCGGTTCATGGCCCATATCATGGATGGTGAGCATACGTTCCTGTCGCCTGTGATTGCTCCTGTGGAGCGTGGCGTCTATCGTCTGCTTCGCATCGACGCGGCAGAGCAGATGGGGTGTAGGCGCTATCTGGCGAGCGTGCTGGTCTTTTCGGGGATCGGCCTCGTGGCTCTTGTGGCACTCCAGGTGCTTCAGTCTTTCTTGCCAGGCAATCCCCAGCACCTGCCGGGTGTGTCATGGGACCTGTCGTTTAATACGGCTGCTTCCTTCATAACCAACACCAACTGGCAATCCTATTCCGGTGAGACCACCCTGTCCTACTTTGTGCAGTTCATGGGCCTCACCGTGCAAAACTTCTTGTCCGCCGGCACCGGTATTGCGGTCATGTTCGCGCTCATCCGCGGTTTCCGTCAGGTCAAGGAGCAGGGTCTGGGTTCCTTCTGGGTCGACCTCACCCGCACCGTCCTGTATGTGCTCATCCCGCTGAACCTCGTGTTCGGCATCTGCCTGGCTGCCGGTGGCGTTATCTCCAATTTTCAGCCGGCTCAGAAGGCTGAGCTCGTAGAGCCCGTTGCTGTCCAGCCTAATGCAGACGGCGGTTGGAGCGTTATCGACGGCGCCCAGATCGAGGGCGACACGGTCAAGGTCGACGGCAAGGTCGTCGAGGGCGCCCGCGTGGTCACCGAGCAGTTTTTGCCCCAGGGTCCTGCGGCCAGCCAGGTTGCCATCAAACAATCCGGCACCAACGGCGGCGGCTTCTTTGGCGCGAACTCTGCGCATCCGTATGAGAACCCCAATGCCTTCACCAACATCATCGAGATGACCAGCTTGCTGCTGATTCCGGTCGCCTGCTGCTTCACCTTCGGCATCGGTGTCAAGAATGCCAGGCAGGGCAAGGCCATCTTCGCGGCGATGTTTATCCTGCTCGTGGTCTTTACCGGCATCATCGCCGTTAACGAGCATATGGGTACGCCGCAGCTGGCAGATGGCGGCGCGGTCAACATCGAGATGACCGATGGCCAGGCGGGCGGCAACATGGAGGGCAAGGAGAGCCGCTTTGGCATCGCCTCCTCTTCTACCTGGTCCGCTTTCACGACGGCTGCTTCCAACGGCTCGGTCAACTCCATGCACGACTCCTACACCCCGCTCGGCGGGTTTGTCCAGATGCTCCAGATAGCGCTGGGCGAGGTGGTGTTCGGCGGCGTGGGCTGCGGCCTGTACGGCATGATCGGCTTCGCCATCCTCACGGTATTTATCGCCGGCCTTATGGTCGGCCGCACGCCCGAGTTCCTGGGCAAGAAGATCGAGCCGACCGAGATGCGCTGGGCGGTGGTTCTGTGTCTCGCCACCCCGTTCGCCATTCTGGTGAGCTCCACTATCGCCTGCATGGTGCCCGGTCTTGTCGACCAACTCAACAACGGCGGGGCGCATGGCTTCTCCGAGGTCCTGTACACCCTTACTTCGGCTGGCGGCAACAACGGCTCCTCATTCGCCGGCATGAACTGCAACATCCCGTGGATCAACGTGCTGCTGGGTATCGAGATGCTGTTCGCGCGGTTCCTGCCGATTGCGGGCACGCTCGCCATCGCGGGCTCGCTGGCCGGGAAGGGCAAGGTCGCCGAGGGCGCCGGCACGCTTTCCACCACCAATGCCATGTTCGTGTTCCTGCTGGTATTCGTCGTTCTGCTGATTGGCGCCCTGAGCTTCTTCCCGGCGTTGGCGCTTGGTCCCGTTGCCGAATTCTTCCAGATGGTTGCGTAAAGGAGTCGCAGATTTATGGCTATGCAAAAAGACATGATGAGCCGCGCGGTGCGCGATTCATTTGCCAAGCTTGACCCCCGTGTCCAGGTCCAAAACCCGGTCATGTTCCTGGTGTGGCTGTCGGCCGCCATGACCTCCATTCTGGCTATCGCCTCAATTATTGGGGTACAGGACGCCGACGTCCCCACGTACTATGTGATCGCCATTGCCGTCATTCTCTGGCTGACCGACCTCTTTTCAAATTTTGCCGAGGCACTTGCCGAGGGCCGCGGTAAGGCGCAGGCAGACTCCCTGCGCGCGGCGAAAAAGGACGTCGAGGCCCATCGCATCGAGTCCGTCGAGGATAAGGACCGCTTCACGGTCGTTCCCGGTACCGAGCTCTCACGCGGGGATCTGGTGGTCGTGCGCGCCGGCGAGCAGATTCCGGGAGACGGCGATGTCATCGAGGGTGCCGCCTCGGTTGATGAGTCGGCCATCACCGGCGAGTCTGCACCCGTGGTTCGCGAGGCTGGCGGCGACCGTTCTGCCGTCACTGGCGGCACCACCGTGCTTTCCGATTGGATTGTGGTGAAAATTACCAGCGAGCCTGGCCAGAGCTTCCTGGATAAGATGATCGCCATGGTCGAGGGCGCCGCCCGCAAGAAGACCCCCAACGAGGTCGCGCTCGAGATCTTTCTGGTTGCTCTGTCCGTCATTTTCATCCTCGTGACGATCGCACTGTACTGCTACTCGAGTTTCTCTGCAGGGCTCAACGGTATGGCGAACCCCACCGCTGTGACCACGCTCGTTGCCTTGCTCGTCTGTCTGGCGCCCACCACCATTGGTGCGCTGTTGTCCGCCATTGGCATCGCCGGCATGAGCCGACTGAACGAGGCCAACGTGCTGGCCATGTCCGGCCGCGCCATCGAGGCCGCCGGCGACGTCGACATCCTCATGCTCGATAAGACCGGTACCATCACCTTGGGCAACCGCCAGGCCGCCGAGTTCATTCCGGTCGACGGTGTCGATCCGGCAGAACTCGCCGATGCCGCGCAGCTGTCCTCTCTGGCGGATGAGACCCCCGAGGGCCGCTCCATCGTCGTGCTCGCCAAGGAGCAGTTTGGGCTGCGCGGCCGCACACTCGAGGATAAGGGCATGGAGTTCATCCCCTTCACCGCGGCGACCCGCATGTCCGGTGTGAACTACGCCGACAGCGAGATTCGCAAGGGTGCGGCCGATTCCGTTCGCGCTTATGTGGAGGCTGCCGGAGGAGTGTTCTCGAAGGAGTGCGACGAGGCCGTCGAACGCATTGCGAAGGTGGGCGGCACCCCGTTGGTCGTGGCAAAGGACCGACGTGTGCTGGGTGTCGTCTACCTTAAGGACATCATCAAGTCCGGCGTGAAGGAAAAGTTCGCCGATCTGCGCCGCATGGGTATCAAGACCATAATGGTGACGGGTGATAATCCGCTGACGGCCGCCGCCATCGCCGCCGAGGCCGGTGTGGATGACTTCCTGGCCGAAGCGACGCCCGAGGGCAAGCTCGATAAGATCCGCGCGTTCCAGCATGAGGGCCATCTGGTCGCGATGACCGGAGATGGCACCAACGACGCGCCAGCGCTGGCGCAGGCGGATGTCGCCGTGGCCATGAACACGGGAACCCAGGCTGCCAAGGAGGCCGGCAACATGGTCGACCTCGACTCCAGCCCCACCAAACTCATCGATATCGTGCGTATCGGCAAGCAACTGCTCATGACCCGCGGCTCGCTCACGACCTTCTCGGTCGCCAACGACGTCGCCAAGTATTTCGCCATCATCCCGGCGCTATTCTCGCCGATCTACCCCGGGTTGGACGCCCTCAACATCCTGGGGCTCACCAGCCCGTTGACTGCCGTGCTGTCCGCCATTATCTACAACGCGCTGGTCATCGTCGCGCTGATTCCTGCCGCCCTGAAAGGCGTGAAGTACCGCGAGCTTTCGTCCGGCCAGCTGCTGACCCACAACCTGCTGGTGTGGGGCCTGGGCGGTATTGTGGCGCCGTTCGTATTCATCAAGATTATCGACATGCTGCTGGCCTTGTTCGGCATTGGCATGATGTAGACGGAGGTATGTATGTTCAAAGGTATCGCATCGCGCGCACTTGGCGTGTTCGCGCTGTTTACCGTTGTCTGCGGTCTGGGCTATACGCTCGTCGTGACCGGCATCGCCCAGGTTGCGTTCCCGTATCAGGCGAACGGTTCGCTCATCAAGGTTGACGACAAGATCGTGGGCTCCGAGCTGATCGGCCAGAACTTTGAGGATGAGGACCACATGTGGGGCCGCATCCAGAACGTGTCAATTGTCGAAGGCGAAGACGGCGAGCTCATGGCGTACGGTGCCCCGTCCAACCTGTCCCCGGCGAGTGAGGAGTATCGGCAGCTGATAGATGCGCGCGCGAAGAAGATCCGCGCCGCCAATCCCGATGCCGATATAGACGCTGTGCCCGTCGACCTGGTGACGTGTTCGGGGTCCGGCCTCGACCCAGAGATCTCTCCGGATGCCGCCGAGTACCAGGTCCCGCGCCTTGCCAAGGCCACGGGCAAAAGCGAGGACGAGGTGCGCGACATCATCGCCGCGTGCACCAAGGGCCGTTTCCTCGGCGTGTTCGGCGAGCCCACGGTCAACGTGCTCAAGGTGAACCTTATGCTGGACGGCGCGCTGTAGGTGGGGGAGTGGCGGATGAGGGCATGACTGACTATCTGAGCCCTCAATTCCACCCCGCCCATCAGTTGCGGTGAAATACGGACTGTTTTGGCTG
>CAUDDF010000062.1:0-8770 GCA_958448275.1 uncultured Collinsella sp. | reverse complement strand
GTCCATCCTCGCAGTATCCGGTTCTCAAGGTGCACGCCTGCGCTGGTTCCCGGTTCCACCGGGCCGCGCGGCAAGGAGATATATTGCCAGACCGCGAAGCGATGTGGGACGTCAATTCCACTCTTCACAAGTCCTACACAACTTATCGCTTCCTATATAAGTAATAGAAAGGCTGGTGCAGAAATACTGCGCGTATCAGATGATGACCCTTCGGTTAAGAGATATATAAAGATCGGTCACCTGTAAGTGTCTATCTACCCGCGCTTTTGCTATATAAACCAGCGCTCTAGATAAAAAGAGGGAGTGCCGCGCACAGTGCGACACTCCCCTAGCGATTCAACAGAATCTATTAGGCCTCGAGAGCCTTCTTGGCAATGGCAGCCAGCTCGTTGAAGGACTCGATGTCCTCGTAAGCCATCTGAGCCAGGACCTTACGGTCGAGCTCGATGCCGGCAACCTTCAGGCCGTGCATGAACTGAGAGTAAGAGATGTCGTTCAGGCGAGCGGCAGCGTTGATGCGGGTGATCCAGAGAGAGCGGATCTCGCGCTTCTTGTTGCGGCGATCACGATACTGATACTGCAGGGAGTGCTGGACCTGCTCTTTAGCATGCTTGTAAGTACGCGAAGCGGCACCGTAGTAACCCTTCGCACGGTGCATAACGGTACGGCGCTTCTTCTTGGCGGCAACAGCGCGCTTAATACGTGCCATGTTCTATCAACTCCTAGACGGTAAAACGAAAAACGGGAACGCGAACTTAGGCGAGACGCGACTTGATGACCTTGCGGTCGGCAGCGGCGATCTCGGTCTCCTGACGGAAGCCACGCTTACGCTTGGTGGACTTCTTGCTCAGGATGTGGCTCTTGAAAGCCTTGGCGCGCATAAGCTTGCCGGTGCCAGTCTTGCGGAAACGCTTCTTGGTGCCGCTGTGGGACTTCATCTTAGGCATGAAATACTCCTTAATCGGTTACAGAACACTAGTTACTTGGTATCGCTTGCCGCTTTATCCTCATCGAAGGCGCCCTTAATCGGGGCGAGCAGCATAAGCATGTTACGGCCTTCCATCTTAGGCTTGGACTCGACCGTAGCGTAAGGCTTGAGATCCTCGGCGAGACGCTCGAGAACGTTAAGACCCTGCTCCGGGTGAGCCATCTCACGGCCGCGGAACATGATGGTGATCTTAACGCGTGCGCCCTTCTTAAGGAAACGCAGAACGTGGCCCTTCTTGGTCTCGTAATCGCCAACGTCGATCTTGGGTCGGAACTTCATTTCCTTGACCTCGACCTTAGACTGGTTCTTACGAGCGGCCTTGGCCTTCATGGCCTGCTGGTACTTGAACTTACCGTAGTCCATGACCTTGCAGACCGGCGGCTCCGCGTTGGGAGCGATCTCGACCAGGTCGAGACCCTGATCGTCGGCGACGCGCTGGGCATCGCGGATGGCGAACAGGCCGAGCTGAGAGCCATCGACGCCAATCAAACGGCACGAAGATGCAGTGATCTCGTCGTTGATGCGGGTGTCATCAGACTTAGCTATTTTCCCTACCTCCATTCATAAAAAAAATAACCCGGCGCTTCTTTGCAACCAGGTCGTACACATAGACATCCTCGGTATGAGGAAGGGAATCTAAGTTGTATGACCAGTCAGCTGCTCATTGGCGCCAAAAGGTGGGAACCCTCGGGTTCCTCTTTAGGGCATTGCGGGAACAACGCCTTGCGAATAATAACACGTGCCGCGCGTTATCACATTACGTACACGAAAAAGGGGGCCTTGACCCCCTTGAAGCGCAGGTGCATGTATGGTGCCCGAGGCGAGACTCGAAGGGCCTTCGCTTCGCGAAGCCCCGGGCTTCGGGCGCATGGCGCCCTCGCCACGCTCCGCTACAAACAGGCCACGGGCCTATTTGCTTAACGCTCCGCGCGCTCACGCGAGTTCGGCACGAAAAAGGGGGTCTTGACCCCCTTGAACGCTCACTTGCATGTATGGTGCCCGAGGCGAGACTCGAACTCGCACGTTGTTGCCAACGGTGGATTTTGAGTCCACTGCGTCTGCCAATTCCGCCACTCGGGCACGTAATGCGTGAGTTAGTTTATCACAGCTTTCTGTTGATTAGTCCGAAAATGGAACTTCGAGCATTTCGATAAGCTCAACCTTGCGCAACATCTCCCGCTTACGACATCCACGTCCGTCAACCGAGGCCTCGCCCATCTGGTTGTCATAGGGATCCTCGCGCATACCATCGAAAGCAGGCACAAATTCAGCCTGGAATCGGTTGTTGGCCACCATACGCCACGGGTCGAGATTGCCAAAGTAGTGACGACGACGCCATTCCTCCCCCATCCTGCGTGCCGAGGAACCAAACGATACGTCGGCGTTAAGCCAACCGGTCTGTGGCGTATAGAACTCAGCCCAATCGTGCGGCCCCACCGAATCGGGAGCAACATACAGGCCGCTCTGCCAACGGGCGGGCACGCCCGCAATGCGGCACATGGTGATAAACGTGAGCGCCATAACGCCGCAATCGCCGCGGAGCGAGTGTGCACAGTCGTCGGCAATAGATTCCAAAAGCAGGTACGGTGGCTGATAGCGATAGTCGATATGCTGTGTCAGGTAATCATAGATAGCACGAGCGCGATCGAGCGGATTCTCGAGACCGTCAATAACACGCTCCGTCAACTGTCGCATGTACGGCGTGAACGCAATGTGCGGACGGTCCTCGGAGGTGTCCTCGGGCAGTGGCGCGTCCATACAGGGATGCGATGGGAGCGCGCCACCATAGATATCGCAATAGGCGGCATCGACGTGATAGCGATAGGTCACCGAGAATGAATGTTCAGTCGAAGATGTCCAAGAGGCAGCGCGAGCCGAAACGTTTTCAGGGGCAACGGTACCCCCCGACGTCATATCGAGAACCTCGATTTGAGACTGTTGACGACAGGCGGCAGCAACGGGTAGCCACGCGCGAACAGCCTCTCCCTCCAGAGCTCCAGGGACAGACACGGATGCCTTAAGCGTGATGACGCGAGCCAACCCGTTTTGCGACTCCATCTCCCTGAGCATCTGGTTACGCAGCGCGATGCCGTCCGCAGAATCGGGACGCAGGCCCGGAACCTCCTTGGGGTACACGCGAAGCGAATCGAGGAAGTTGTCGAGAACGAACAGCTCGCCATCGATAAAGCGCCAGTCAATACGCTTACGATTGATCAGGTCGTCAAGCTGCTCTTCGGTAAACTCTGGCCACTCCTCGCGAATCATCGCAATAGCCTGATCGCGCGACACCGAAAAATGAAGCGGCGTCTCGAGCATGCGATACCGCTCGGCACGAACACAAGCAGCCAGCGAAGGCTCAGGGTTCTGCTCCAGAAGGCGATCGCAAGCAGCAACAGCCTGCGTCAAATACCCGGCATCCTTGAGACGAAGAATCTCAGGCGGCAGTCCAATATCGAGATGACGAAAGTCATCACAGCAAACATCAACAGAGCAACCAACAGGACCCTCGCCAATAACCTTCCCATCCGAAGGCAGCACATCAATAACAGCCATACCAAAACTCCAAGTCACTAGAACGCTTGAAGCCCATTGTAGCGAGATAAAAAGAAAGCCCCAACAAGGGAGCCATCAACGCCGCCGAACGGTAGTCAATAAATAAATTCAGCCCAGTAACCCTGCGGCGTTAAACAAAGGAAGCCCCATCCCCCGGAACTGTTTCCTTGGCGCGACTTCTGGCGAAGCCAGGTGAGCGCAAAGGAAACAGTGTAGGGGGACGGGGCTTCCGGCGGGAAGTTTAGCGACGCTTACGCCTTGTTGACGGAGCCAAACTCCTCCATGAGCTCCTTGGTGCGAGCAACGATGTTGTCGCGACCAGGCTTGAGGAGCTTGCGGGGGTCAAAGCCCTTGCCCTGCTGATCCTTGCCAGCCTCGATGTACTCGCGGACGCCCTTGGCGAAGACGAGCTGCAGGTCGGTGTTGACGTTGATCTTGGAGATGCCCAGGGAGATGGCCTTCTTGATCTGATCCTCGGGGATGCCGGTACCACCGTGCAGAACGAGGGGCAGGTCGCCGGTCTGAGCCTTGATCTCGCCCAGACGCTCGAAGGAAAGGCCAGCCCAGTCGGCGGGATACACGCCGTGGATGTTGCCGATGCCGCAGGCGAGGAAGTCGACGCCCAGGTCAGCAATCTGCTTGCACTCAGCGGGGTCAGCGAGCTCGCCGTTGGAGGTCACGCCGTCCTCGGTGCCGCCGATGCCGCCGACCTCGGCCTCGATGGACATGCCCTTGGAGTGGGCAAGCTCAACGAGCTCCTTGGTGCGGTCGAGGTTAAGCTGGAAGGTCTCCTCGTGAGAGCCGTCATACATGATGGACGTGAAGCCGGCCTCGATGCACTTGAAGCAGTCCTCGTAAGAACCGTGATCGAGGTGAAGGGCGACGGGAACGGTAACGCCCGTGGCCTCGACGGCAGCCTTGACCATGTCGGCGCAGACCTTGAAACCGCCCATCCACTTAGCGGCACCAGCGGTGCACTGAAGGATCAGCGGAGACTTGGCCTCCTCGGCGGCCTGGAGAATAGCCAGGGTCCACTCGAGGTTGTTGGTGTTGAAGGCACCGAGAGCGTACTTGCCGGCCTCGGCCTTCTTGAGCATGTCTGCTGCGTTGACGAGCATAAAAGAAACCTCCTGTAAGGTTGCTCCGATAACGCCTGAGATTTTACCACGGCGTACCCGAGCATAAACGTTCGTTTGTTCACGAATATCGTCCAAACAGACTTTTTTTGACCGTTTGCCCTACGGAATCGACCCGTTGGGGAAAATAGCTTGACGATTGAGCGGTCTTCGTGATTCGAAAGACGGCTTCGAGCCTACATCTGCATAAACGGATTCTGCATAAGTTCGCGCGCCATCGTGGTCGAATCGCCATGGCCCGTCAAGCAAACGGTATCGGGCGGAAGCGTCTTGGCAAGTTTGGAGAGCGAGCGCATAATCGCCGCCTCGTCACCGCCGGAAAGATCGGTACGACCGTGGCTGCCCGGGAAAAGCGTGTCGCCCACAAAGGCGATGTTCCCCTGCTCGGTCGCGGCGAACAGGACGATGCCGCCCGGCGTATGCCCCGGCGTCTCGATCACCTGCAGGCAGATATCGCCCAATTCAATCGTATCGCCCTCGGCAAGCAGCCGCGTCGGCTCGCCCGGATCGGGCGTCTCAATACCCCACATGGCGCGCTGCTCCTCGATATTTGCGCGAGGCACCGTCACGTCCTTAGCGCACAACTCATATAGTGCGCTGTCGCCAACGACAGCTCGAACCCCGGCGACCCCGCCAACATGGTCGGCATGACCGTGCGTGCAGACAGAGCCGAGTACGCGAACTTCGGGATGCGCGGTGCGGATATGCTCCACAAGACGCTCGCCCTCCCACGCCGGATCGACGATTAAGCACTCGTCATTCGAAATCACGGCGTAACTGTTGGTCTGAATCGGGCCGTTGACGAGTGCCTCAATCGAAGCTGCACCTCGGGGTGTCAGGTCCAAAGTCATATCGCCCATGCGCATACCCTCCTTCTAAAATACGTTCGAGGCACCAAACGATGCCTCGAACGTAACCGATATCTATGATGCTGAGAGGCTCTCGCACCTACACACGGCGCTTGAGCTGAGCTCCGCCTTCGCCGGGCATAAGACGGCGAGCGTCGTAGACCGAATCGACACTGCTGATGGAAGCCAGCAGCGGATCCAGACCGCTCGCGTCCGAGATCTCGACCATAAAGCGCAGGGTTGCAATACCCTCGCGGTTGGTCGACGTGGCGGCAGAAAGGATATTGCCGCCCGCATCGCCAATGGCAATGGTGACATCCTTGAGCAGGCCCATGCGGTCCAGGCACTCGACCACGATCTCGACCTGGAAGAGGGTGTCGGCAGCGCCGTCCCACTCCACATCGATCATGCGCTCGGGCTGTTCCATAAGACCCTTGACGTTGGGGCAGTTGGCGCGATGCACCGAAACGCCACGGCCGCGCGTGATGAAGCCGACGATGTCATCGCCCGTCACCGGATTGCAGCAATGCGCCAGACGGACCAGCAGACCGCTGTTGCTCTCGCCCTTGACGATAATGCCGTTGCTGGCGCTCTTGCCGCGCTTTTGCGGCTTGCGGTTGGAGCCGCGGGCAGGCTGCTTGACGATCTCGGCAATGGCTTCGGTCTTGGTGAGCTGCTCCTCGGGCTTGGGGTCCAAGATTTGCTCGACCTTGTTACCCACAGCGCGCGGGACAACCTTGCCGGCGCCGACGGCGGCAAACAGGTCCTCGAGCTGCTTGTAGTTAAACTGCTCCGCCACGGCGTTGAGCGCACGCGTGGATCGCGGCGTAGAGATGCCATACCCGCGCTTGCGCAGGTCCTTGGCCAGTATATCGCGGCCGGCAGCAGCGTCATCGTCTTTGGTCGCGGCGGCGAAGTAACGGCGGATCTTTGACTTGGCGGAAGGTGTCTTAACGATCTTGAGCCAATCACGCGACGGCTTGGAACTCTTGTTGGTCAGGATCTCGACACGGTCACCCGTCTTAATCTCGTGCGTGAGCGGAGCCACCGCACCGTTGATTTTGGCGCCGACGCAATGGTTTCCCACCTCGGTGTGAACGGCGTAGGCAAAGTCGAGCGGTGTAGAGCCGGCACGAAGCGCCATGACCTCGCCCTTGGGTGTAAAGACAAAGATCTCCTGGTCGAACAGATCGACCTTCAGCGAGTGCAGGTATTCCTTGGCGTCCGTAATCTCGTCAGACGCTGCCCAATCGAGCGAATGTTTGAGCCAGTTAATCTGGTCGTCCAGACGCTGGGCATCATTGGTCTTAGACGCAGACGATCCGCCCGACTTCTTATAGAGCCAGTGGGCGGCAATGCCGTACTCGGCCTGCTCATGCATCTCGTAGGTTCGAATCTGAATCTCGAGCGGGCGGGCCGTGGGGCCGATAACCGTCGTATGGAGCGACTGGTAGTTGTTGACCTTGGGCATGGCGATATAGTCTTTGAAGCGACCGGGCATGGGGTGCCACAGCGTATGCACCGCGCCGAGCGTGGAGTAGCAATCGCGCACCGAATGCGTGATGACACGCAGTGCCACCAGGTCGTAGATCTCGGAGAATTCCTTGCCCTTGCGCTTCATCTTTTGGTAGATGGACCAATAGTGCTTGGAACGGCCATTGATCTGGAAGCCCTCCAGGCCAATGCGGTTGAGCTCGTCGGTGAGCGTCTTGATAGTCTCAGCCAGATAGCGCTCGCGAACCTCGCGCGACTCAGCCACCATGCGCGCAATGCGCTGGTAGGCATCGGGCTCCAGGTAGAAGAAGGACAGGTCCTCGAGCTCCCACTTAATAGAGCTCATGCCCAGACGGTCGGCCAGGGGCGCATACACGTCCATGGTCTCGCGAGCCTTAAACAGGCGACGGTCCTCGCGAAGGGCCGCCAGCGTACGCATGTTATGCAGGCGGTCGGCAAGCTTAACGATAATGACGCGGATGTCCTTGGACATGGCGAGGAACATCTTGCGCAGCGTGAGGGCCTGCTTCTCGTCCATGCTGTCGACTTCGATGTTGGTGAGCTTGGTCACGCCATCGACGAGCTCGGCTACCGTATCGCCAAACAGGCCGGACACATCGGCAAGCGAGGTCTCGGTATCCTCGACGGTATCGTGCAGCAGCGCGGCGCACACCACATCGCAGTCCATCTTGAGATCGGCCAAAATGATGGCCACCTCGACGGGATGGTTAATGTACATCTCGCCCGAGCGGCGCTTTTGGTTGCAGTGCTTCTCGGCGGCAAAGCAATAGGCCTGCTCCACCTTAGAGAAGTCCTCCTCATTCATATATTTGAGGCACAGGCGCTCCAGCTTGTCGTAGCTGTCCGCCATAATCTCGGGCGGCAGCTCATCGGCATGCTTATAGTGCTCCATCTCCGAAAACGGCTGGAGGGTGGAATCATGGGCGGTACGGGCTGCGGCATCCATCGAGGTCCCCTTCCCCTAGGCCCGCGGTACGATCGGGCGGTTAACTTTGGCTAGCATATCAGAAGCGCACGAATCGAGTGCCCAGCTCCGGAAAGCCGAGAACTCCATGCGCGAGCGCAAGCCCTCCAAATAGCGAATTGACCTGCTCAATTGCACACGGCCGGGGTTTTCGGCCATCGCGATGCGACGGGTGTCGTCAAACCCCGAAACGCGACAGAAACCAAGCTCTTCGAAGATTCCCAGGCCGCTTTCCACCGAGCGCTCGTCGACCGGCGTGCGGGCATCGATGGCAAGGCACATCTGCGCGATGTCGATATCGCTCGCGCTAAACGAGTCGTCTCCGGTCTTGCCGCGGTTGGAGCGCCACATAGTCTGCAGCGCTCGATAGAGCGTGACGAGTTCATCGCGCTCGGGCGCGTAGCAGTCGAGCAGGCGCTCGTTAATGCGAGCGTCACGCGACGAATAGAGCAAGTGAATCACGGCAGGTTGGCCGTCGCGACCGGCGCGTCCGCTCATCTGGTTAAATTCAATGCTGCCAAACGGCATGTGGTAGAGCACGACATGGCGAATATCGGGCAGGTTGACGCCCTCACCAAAGGCAGAGGTCGAAACGATGCAGCTGAGGCTTCCGTCACGAAACGCTTCCTCAACACGGCGACGATCGGAGCGCGCAAGCCCCGCGTTATAGAACGCGATGCGGGTCGCGCAATCGGGCACCCGCTTGCGCAGTGTCTTGGCAAGCGCCACGGACTGATCACGCGAGTTGACGTAGATGACGGTCTTC
>CAUDDF010000061.1:0-9295 GCA_958448275.1 uncultured Collinsella sp. | reverse complement strand
CCTGCGCAAGACGGAAAGCACATTAAGTGCTTTCCTTTGCGTGCGGAACTCGCGACGAACTAAACAGCCAGGCACGCTATGCACGTTCGTCATCATCCCGGTAGGTATCTGATAAAAGAAGGTGCGCCGGCTTTCGCCGGCGCCTTATAAGGGGTTTAGTTGGTTGCTATCTTTTTTGCAGCCTGCTCTACGTAGCTGGCCATCTCATCGACGTCGCAGACGTCTTCGAAGCGGACGGGCTTGGACTCGAGTTCGGCGAGCTGGGCTGGGGCGACCGTGTTGGTTGCCTGCTCGAGCACGCGCATGGCCTCAAAGTCGTCCTCGGGAACGTCGAGGCCCAGGGCATCGCAGCAGGCGCGCGGGAACTTGTAGGGGCTGGCGGTCGAAAGCAGCACGCGGGCCTTGGCGCCCTCGGTGGGGGCGACCTGCTCAAAGACGTGATAGCCGCAAGCGGTGTGCGGGTCGATCACGTAGCCGTTGACATCCCAGCAGCTCTTGATGGCGGCGCGAACCTCGTCCTCGCTGGCCCAGCCGCAGCCAAATACGCTCTGGATCTTGGCCAGCAGCTCGGCAGGCACCTCGTAGCGACCGGTCTGGGCAAGCTGCTCCATAAGGCCGGCAACGAGCTCGCAGTCGCCGTCGGACAGGAAGTAGAGCATGCGCTCCAGATTAGAGCTAATAAGGATGTCCATCGACGGCGAAATGGTCGTGAAGAACGGACGGTTGCGGTCGTAGACGCCGGTGGTCAGGAAGTCAGCGAGCACGTTGTTCTTGTCGCTGGCCACGACGAGTTTGGCGACGGGCAGACCCATGCGCTTGGCGTAGTAGCCGGCCAGGATATCGCCAAAGTTGCCGGTCGGTACGCAGAACTCCACGGCATCGCCGGCCTCGATGGCGCCGGCGCGCAGCAGCTGCGCATAGGCGGCAAAGTAGTAGACGACCTGCGGCACCAGGCGGCCGACGTTGATGGAGTTGGCGCTCGAAAGCACGGTGCCGGCGGCCTCCAGGCGCTCGGCCAGCTCCTTATCGGCAAAGATGCGCTTGACGGCACTCTGGGCGTCGTCGAAGTTGCCGCGGATGCCGCAGACGGCGACGTTGCCGCCCTCCTGCGTGGACATCTGCAGATTCTGCACGCGGCTGACCTTGCCCTCGGGATAAAAGACGGTGATGCCCGTGCCCGGGGCGTCGGCAAAGCCGGCGAGTGCTGCCTTGCCTGTGTCGCCCGACGTGGCGGTGACGATCATGATGCGCTCGGCGCCGCCGTCCTTGGCGGAAGTGCGGGCCATCAAGCGGGGGAGCATCTGCAGGGCGACGTCCTTGAAGGCGCTCGTGGGACCGCCAAAGAGCTCCATCACATAGGTCTGAGGGGCGTCAGCGCCCGGCGCAGCGTCGAGTTTGACGAGTGGCGTAACCTCTTCACTCGCGAACGTGCCGCGGTATGCCTCGTCGACACACGCCGAAATTTCTTCGGCCGTGTAATCATTCAGTAACATTCCCAACACATCTTGAGCGATTTCAAAGTACGATTTATCTGCAAGCGAGCTGATATCGACCTGCTGGGTGCCGAGCTCGTCCGAGACAAACAAACCCCCGTCGGGAGCGATGCCGGTACGGATTGCCACCTTACTTGAGCACGATAAAGTGCGTCCTCGTGTACTATGATAAGTTCCCATATAACACTGCTCCTCGGATGCCTTGGTCCCAATCGGTGAAACCATGGTATCAGAGCGCGCAAAATAGGTTCGCAGAGGCTTTTTAGAAAGGTAACCTCCAGCCCATGATTAAGATTGCCAAGTTTGGCGGCTCGTCGGTCGCCGACGCCGAACACTTCAAAAAGATCAAGGCCATCGTCGACGCCGACCCTGCCCGCCGTTTTGTGGTGGTTTCCGCCTGCGGCCACCGCTTTAAGGGCGACACCAAGGTGACCGACCTGCTCTATCTGGTCAATGCGCACGTTAAGTACCACGTGTCGTGTGAGGAGCTGCTCGAGGACATCGGCCAGCGCTATTTTGATATCGCTGATGAGTTGGAGCTCACCTATCCCATCCGTGAGGAGTTCGCGGCCTTTGCCGAGCGCGCCCGCTCGGGCGGCTACTCCACCGAGGAGCTTGTGAGCCGTGGCGAGTACTTTACCGCTCGCCTGATGGCTGAGTACCTGGGCCTACCGTTCCTGGACGCCGCGACGGTTGTGGCGTTCCATCACGACGGTACGCTCAGCATGAATCGCACCTCCGAGCTGGTGCAGGAGTATGGCCAGCAGGGCGGCTTCGTTATGCCTGGCTTCTACGGCGCGACGCGTGAGGGCCAGATCAAGCTGCTCGACCGTGGCGGCGGCGATATTTCCGGCTCGATTCTGGCCAAGTGCCTGGGCGCTGATCTGTACGAGAACTGGACCGACGTCTCGGGCTTCTATTCTGCCGATCCGCGCATCGTGCCCGAGGCTCAGCCCATCGCCCGCGTTACCTACGAGGAGCTGCGCGAGCTTTCGTACATGGGCGCAAGCGTCCTGCACGAGGAGGCCGTGTTCCCCGTGCGCGAGGCGGGTATTCCGCTGGTCATCAAGAACACCAATGCGCCGCAGGACCCCGGTACCATCATTAGCGAGACGGCTGATGAGGGCGAGGCGGAGCCCATCATTACCGGCGTGACCGGCAAGCGCGGCTTTGTCGCCATCAACGTTGCCCGCGACCGCACCAAGCCCCGCGTTGGCTTTATGCGCCGTGCGCTTTCGGTGTTCGAACGCTATGACGTTTCCGTCGAGCACATGCCCACCGGTGTCGACCGTTTTGGCGCCGTGGTGCAGGAGCAGGACGTGCACGATTCGCTGTACTCGCTCGTTGGTGACATTCAGCAGGAGGTCGAGCCGCTCGAGATCGAGGTTGTCGAGGGTCTGGCGCTCATCGCGACCGTCGGCCGTAACCTGCGCGGTCGTGCAGGCATCTCGGGCCACCTGTTTGGCATGCTTGGCCAGGCCGGCGTGAGCGTGCGCATGATTTCGCAGAGCTGTGACGAGATCAATATCATTATCGGTGTCGAGGAGAAGGACTTCGACCTTGCGATTCGGACCATTTACCGTGCCTTCTCCGATGAGAACGGCATTGTGAAGGTCTCCGATCTGGAGGCTCCCGCGCCGGCCGATCCCACCCTGGCCGCGCTCAAAAAGTAGCGACTGCTCGGTAGATTTTTGGGTCATGTCTCAAAAATCTACGGCGGGGCGTTTCGTTTCGGTTTCGTTTCGACGGGGCGGGTTTCATGCCCGCCCTGTTCTTGTATAAACTGGCAACAATAATCGGCCTGCTCGGCGTGCGGGCAAAAGCCACAACCTTTAAAGGGGGAAGCATGAAACAGTACACGGTTGCTATTTTGGGCGCGACGGGAGCCGTGGGCACCCAGATGCTCGAGTGCCTCAACGAGCAGGAGTTTCCGGTCGGCAAGCTCAAGCTGTTGGCAAGCGCACGCTCCGCGGGCAAGACCGTCGAGTTCCGCGGCGAGCAAATCGTGATCGAAGAGGCTTGCCCCGAGGCCTTTGAGGGCTGTGACATTGTGCTTGGCGCTGCCGGCGACGATATCGCCAAGGAATTGCTGCCCGAGGTCGTAAAGCGCGGCGCCGTCGTGGTCGACAACAGCCATGCCTTCCGCATGGATCCCGAGGTGCCGCTGGTCGTGCCCGAGATCAATGCCGACGACATCAAGTGGCATCACGGCCTTATCGCCAACCCCAACTGCGCGACCATCATCGGCCTGGTTCCCACGTGGCCGCTGCATCAGCTTGCCGGCGTGAAGCGTATGATCGTCTCGACGTACCAGGCGGCTTCGGGTGCTGGCGCTCCCGGTATGGCCGAGCTTGAGGCCCAGCTGGCCGCCCTGGGCCGTGGCGAAGAGATTCCCGAGCCGCGCGCTTTTGCCGCCCAGTTGGCGAGCAACCTGATTCCGCAGATCGGTGGCGTTAAGGAGGAGGGCTTTACCTCCGAGGAGATGAAGCTGCAAAACGAGGGCCGCAAGATCATGCACCTGCCCGAGCTGCGCGTGAACTGCACCTGCGTACGCGTGCCCGTGCTGCGCTCGCACTCCGAGAGCATTACGCTCGAGTTTGAGCGCGACATCACGGTGGAAGAGGCCCGCGCTGCGCTGGCTGTCGCTCCGGGCGTGAAGCTGGTTGACGACATGGGCGCCGAGGATGCACACGAGCGTTTCCCCATGCCGATGGACACCTCCGACCAGGACCTGATTTGGGTCGGTCGCGTACGCCGCGACATCTCGAACCCCGAGGCTGCGCGTGGCATCACCTTCTGGTGCTGCGGCGATCAAATCCGTAAGGGTGCGGCAACCAACGCCGTCCAGATCGCTAAGCTGCTCTGCGAGTAGTGTGACCTGTCCGGCGGGGGCCGGGCTTAGTTTTCAGAACGTCCTCGACCATGTGTGGCGCCTTGTCCTGCTCCTTCGGAGCCGCGGACAAGGCGCCACACTGGTCTGCGGAGTGTTCTGAAAACTAAGCCTGGCCCCCGCCTGCGGTGACGCTGCTGCGAGCGGCCTGCGATGGGGCCGTTGTTGGTTGGGGCCGCTGGGCTGATGTTGGGGCGCATGGCTGTTGCGGGCCCTGGTCCCGGCGGCGGCCTTGGCGCTTCGCGCCTGCCGCCTTTGGGGACTGTGGGGCTCGGCCGGCAGCTGCGGCGCGTTCGCGCCTGCTGCCTGGGGTGACTTTGGGATTGGTGCGAATCGAGGTCTAATACTTTTCCGAGAAGTGAACGACCTGATTTGGACCCCCGAAGCATTGGCATATTTTGACCGCTATTTCCTGCGGTTTTGCAGTGCGAATCCTGCGGCTTTGCGGTCTAAGGGTGTGGATGCTCTGGGGCTTCGTTTTTACTCGTTCACTTCTCGGGAAAAGTATTAGAGCTCAGCTCGCGGGGGTACCGCTCTGGCGTCGAAGCCCCGCGTCTTCTTCGCTTGATTGGGAAAAACAGCCTCGCTGAAGTAATTGCGAGCCCGCCTGGACGTATCTGCGGGGGTTGCCTGCACAGTTCGCGGTATTATGTTGCGGAGTTTTGAAAGGAGCCGCTGGTGGTCACGACGACGTTTGCTTCGCCTTTGGGCGAAATCTTGCTTGCCGCTGATGGCCGCGGTTTGACAGGGCTTTGGTTTGAGGGGCAGGAGCATTTTGGCTCTACGCTGCTCAAAGAAGATACGGAGCATGTCGAGGGTTCCGATGCGTTTTCTGGTGCTGGCGGGATGTCTTCGGTGAATCCGGCAAACGGTGCTGCCTCGTCGGTACTTGAGCGTTCTTGGGCTTGGTTGAATGCTTATTTTGCGGGGCAGGAGCCTCGGTTTACGCCGCCGTTGCATTTGATTGGCACGGCGTTTCAGCGTGAGGTTTGGTTTGAGCTGCTTTCAATTCCGCGTGGCGAGGTCGCTACGTATGGCGAGATAGCCCAGCGTGTTGCGGCTCGACATCGTGTGCCGGGAAACGAGGCACCCGTCGTGTCTCCCCGTGCTGTGGGGGCTGCGGTCGCTCGCAACCCTATTTCGATTATCGTGCCGTGCCATCGCGTGGTTGCCGCCGACGGCTCGCTTAACGGATATGCCGGTGGCCTTGACCGCAAGGAGTGGCTGCTTCGGCTTGAGGGCGCGTACGAGGAATAACGTTCGAGCACTTTGCATAGCCAAGATGCCGTGAAAGAGCGGGACACGCTTTCCGAATGGCGTCCCAAGCGGAAACCGTGTCCCGGAATACAGCCTCAGAGTGGGACGCCGTTTTCGGTTGAGACCACCTGCTTGGACATCTTTCTACGCCCGCTTCTGCAGGGCGTAGATCGACTTATCCATGTTGAACAGATAAGCCACAACGCAGACAATAAAGAACATCGGCAAGTCACCAAAGCCGAAGACTTCGCAGCCAATCAGGATGGGTGCGAGCAGAATCGCTGACGGCATAAGACTCATAACGGCGATGCGCACATAGGGGTTGGGGAGTAGCCGCGCCGCAAGGGTCTTGGCGTGGGCAAGGTACCAGGCAAAGGCGCCGCCTACCATGCCAAACGCGATGCCCAACAGCGCCAGCCGTCCAAGACCGGGAAGGTCAAGCGCGCATGAGGCGGCAACGTCAAAACACAAGCGTTAACTGCGCGCCCTGCTCAACGGGCTGCTCCTTGTGTTCGCTCAGAAGGACCATTCGGTCTTCGTATTGCTTTTCGGTCATTTCGATAACGGTGACCTCTCCAGCGCTTGGAAGATTCAGCTTAAGGCGAGCGATATGCGCCGCTGCGGATTCGCGAGTCACCGACAGGCGTGAATACACTGAAAACTGCTCCATATGGTATCCGTCGCTAATCAGAAACTTTCGAAAGTCGCTATACTGCCGACGCTCGGCTTTGCTTCCCGTTGGAAGATCGAACAGAACCAATAACCTCATAACTCTCATGGCTCCTCCCTATTCAACAGTTACCATTTCGAGCCCTTTTAGCTCGGGCAACAACAGCCTCTTAGGATCCTTTTCGAGAACGGCAGTTCTGAGTGAAGAGAGCGTTGTTTCTATGCACTGCTGACAGCCGCAACGTTTTCCGTCGATAGTCATGACGTGCTCAAATACGCGGGCGAGCAACGCTTTGTCGCTCTGGCCCAAAGGCTCTGCAACGCCGTAGCTCATAACAATTAGATCGACGAGAGGACGGAACGGTTCAATAAGATCGTCGACAAGATTAAACGCGTTGTAAACGCTGTGATGGTGAAGCCCTTGGGATACGAGCCATCCACCGCCAACGGCTGCTCTTCCGATGCCCGCGCGCAAGACGCTGTAACCATAATCGAGGGCGGAGCTCTGCATGCTGTTGCGTCTGGTCCCTTCGGTAATGAGGGCTTTAAAGTACGCGGAGGCAGCTGCGCCTTCACGATTGTCCGTGTCGCCCGAAAGAACGGTTTTGGCATAAGAGGGGAGAGGGTCTGTAGGCAGCCCCATTTCTGTGAGAACCGCCGCTTGGTTGAGTATCTTTGCCTGAACGATTCGTTTCCAAAGCTGCTTTTTAAACGGAAGGCTCATTGCAAGCTGGTCTTCGACGATGCGTGCATGGCGCGAATGGGCTCCCATGGGGAGCATGAGACCGTTGGGCATGTGGTCACGTCCGCAAATCATAACGCCTATTCCCGCGTCGTTGAGTTGTGACATACAGGCAACTGTCATTGTTGTTTGATGAGATTCGACGATGACGACCCAAATGTCTTCAAGGGGAACGGTGGAGCTTCGATCGTCCACGTTAATCATCAATAGGCCGTTCTTGATGCAGAGATGGGCCTTGCTCTGGATAAGTATTGTCCGTTGGGCCATTTTGTCGACGACCTTCCCCGCATTAGCGCTAAAATATAACTACGTCGAAAGCAGCTCACCTTGGGGAAGGGCGCGGCTCCAGACAAGGGGAGCCACTTAAGTGGCTTACCCGTAAAGTTACCCCCGTTCAATCTCCGGATTGGGCGGGGCGAACTTTTTTGGGCGAGTGTTAACCAGTATTCCGTAAACGGTAGCTATGGATAGCGTTTAGGTCGGTCCTTTTGAGCGATTTTTCGCCCAAGGATTTGATTCGATTGTGAAGAAAAGTACATAAATCGCTGTGCCGAATACGGCTCTTTTCTTGCGTGAAGGGCGACGTGCCGGCGCGTTTTGTCTCGAAAAAATGAATCGCAGTTGTAGATCTGAGGTCGAATCAGTCTTCTTTTTTGAGGCTTGAAACAGAAAAACCCCTGTTAAAGGGGCTTTTCTGTGCGCACATAGCGTATCACCTTGGGGAAGGGCGCGTGCTCAAGACTCCAGCAATGAGTAGATATCGTCGTCACCGAGCGTATCACCTTGGGGAAGGGCGCGTGCTCAAGACTGCGTCAGTAATTGCAAGGTGTCCACCTCGAGCGTATCACCTTGGGGAAGGGCGCGTGCTCAAGACTGGTCGGGGCGCAGCTCGGCGGGGAGCGTTAGCGTATCACCTTGGGGAAGGGCGCGTGCTCAAGACTCACGTCGCCGGTGATGCTTACCGAGAGCTAGCGTATCACCTTGGGGAAGGGCGCGTGCTCAAGACCGCGTGGTACCATGCTCTACGCCACATAGAACCGTATCACCTTGGGGAAGGGCGCATGCGCAAAGATGCGATAACCGTACAAGATAAGCTCGAAAGTTCAATTAAAGTATGCAGCCGTTGGTTTACGGGTGATGTTCCCAGAAAGAAGAATGCCCCGTTCAGAGCTCACTCTGAACGGGGCATATGGGCTATTTGCGCATTATTATGGACTCACGAATAATTGTTGGGAACAGATTGTTGTTCAGCTTGGCAACACTGGGGCAGCTTAGGGCTTCCTTAGTAAGCCTGTCGATAAATGACCAACTTCCATTTGCAATGTTGTAGCCATTAAACCGCCCAATAAAATTGCCGATTTGCACTAGATCGCCAAGGTATATTTCCAGGGGCGGCTTTGTCCTTGCGCTTTCCGGAACGAGTTTCCACGCCTTTCTTCCTATTGCTGCCCTTGCAATTCTAGGCACATACGTCCCATCTTTAAGTGCAGGAATATCCGCCTTATAGACGGGGTCTGCGTACCACGCGCCCTGTCCCTTCTTGGCCTCCGGGTCATGCCAGAGCCTCAGGCACAACATCTCGCTCACCTTGATGACCGACTTCTCGTCTGCCGACACAACGGCGTTGCCCATGACGATGTCCTTATCGGAGCTCGCCTTGCGAGCAATGTCTTTGCCCTGTGCATTAACGCCGGCATAGCGATAGACCGTTTGCTCGAACAACTCGCCCTTTCCCTTACGCGGAACAAAGCGTGTGGGTACGACGAAATCGTGCGCCGCACGTACTTCGTTCGCAAAGGTTTCCCAGGGCATAACACTTTCGAGAGCCTTCATGATGGCATCGCGGCGTTGGGTCTCGTTCATACCTCTGGTTATGCTCCAGTGTGTCTCTTGGTTGATTCGAGCGGTTTTAATCACGAGGCTTCGACTACATGCTGCAATCACACAAGCATCGGTGGCATGGTGACGATCGTCCGAGCGGTCTTTTTCGCCATTCGAACCAAAGTTAAGCCCCCACCTGCGACGCAGCCATGCGGTCGCTCTGCCAGTGGTGGGAACAACATGTGCCTTTGCGCCATCATCGGGGAACAGCAGGCAGTCTGCGAGGTAAGCGCATACTTCTCGCGACATATAGGCGGTGTCGGTGAAGCTGCGTGCTAAGAATTCGCCTTCCTTGGTGTCAAGGTCTTTGGCTCTTCGGTGGTTTCTGTGGGAGAGATTCCGGCATAGGCCCAGCTCAGCGGG
>CAUDDF010000060.1:0-9709 GCA_958448275.1 uncultured Collinsella sp. | reverse complement strand
TTCTGGTCATGCCGCCCTCTTTGAATGACAAGTTGTCGCTCTGGTGACCGCGCAGCGTCGAGCTGTTACGCGGTTTGGTAAAACCGCGTAACCCCTACGGCCGCTGGCCCATGCCACCCTCGAGGGTGACGGTCTCGCCGTTCATGTACTTAAAGTCGGGACCGCAGAGCTGAACGACCACGCGGCCGATTTCCTTCTCGACGTCGCCGTAGTGACCAGCCGGCGGCATGTGGACGTTGGCCTTGAACGCCTCGGGATAGGCATCCTGGAAGTTCTCGAGCGCAGCAGTCCAAGCAAGCGGGCACACGATGTTGACGTTGATGCCGTCCTTGCCCCACTCGTTGGCGGCAACGCGGGTCAGGCCGCGGATGCCCTCCTTGGCGGCAGCATAGCTGCACTGGCCATAGTTGCCAAACAGGCCGGCGCCCGAGGCAAAGTTGACCACGGAGCCCTTGGTCTCCTTCAGGTGCGGATAGGCCTTCTGCATGTACAGATAGGTAGCATACAGACCGGAGTAAATGGCCAGGTTAAACTGATCCATGGTGTGATCGGCGATGGTCACGCCCGAGGCGCTAGCCTGAGCATTGTTGACGACGGCGTCGATGCGGCCGAACTCCTCAATGGCCTTGTCGATGACGTTCTGGACGACGGCCTCGTTGTCCTGACCAGCCGAGACATCGGCCTGAACAGGCAGAACCTTGACACCGTACTCGGCCTCGAGAGACTCCTTGGCGGCCTCGAGCTTGGCGACGTTGCGGCCGGTGATGACGAGGTTCGCGCCCTCCTTGGCAAATGCGATATCGATGCCGTAGCCGATGGAGCCAGCGGAACCGTCCTTAAGTGTGGCCTTGCCGCCGCCGGTGACGATCACGGTCTTACCAGTGAAAAGTCCCATACAAAGTCCTTTCAAATCGCGACGGGCACGCCCGCCGACTGCGCGTATCCAACTTCACGCGCCAAAAGCTGAGATGCAACTTTAGCGTGTTCAAGCAAAAATAAAAGACCGCGGTAGGCGAACGGCACCACGTAGTTCGGCGAAGGGATTGTCAAGTACAAACTGGATAAAACGGCCGAGTTATTGTTATCAGATCGAGCCATCGAACACGTTTTGAAACTTTGCTGCGGCGCGCGGGATGTCGGCGCGAGACCTTATCATAGGGTGACAAACAACGATGAGGAGCACATGCCTATGACAGACGAGCTGGACCCCCAGACTCAAGAGCATATTGATCATTCCGCAGACGCCGTCGACGACTGCGATACTCCTACCTGCGTCGACGCCTCCACCGATGCGCCCGCCACCGCAGATGCGCCCGCTGCCGCAGATGTGCACGCCGATGCGGATAAAGCAACAGACACAGACGATACTGTCGAGCATGACGAAAGCGAGCAGCCGGAGCCGAGCGATGCCGAACCCGACACAGACCCCGCGCCACAGGCGGCAGGCCCCATCGAGGTGTCTTCGGAAGAAGAGCTCGATGCCGTCATGGACTCCATGATGGATGCCGTCAAAGCGATGAAAGACGCCGTCGCCGATGCCGATATTGATGCCGAGGAAGAGGAGGCCGCCGAGGCGGCCTCGACCTTTGTGCCCGGCGAGACTCCGGTTGCCGACCAGGGCAGTACCATGCCCTCGTTTCTCCAGCTCGAGCACCCCACGATTGGCGCCGATGCGGTCGATCCGCACGCAGCAGGCTTTTCTGTGGTCGAGGGCGGTACCGGCAATATCGCCGCGCCGCAGACTGCCGATGCGGACGCTGCCGACACCACTCGCCCGACCGCCCCTCACTCCCCCGCCGCGAGCCGCGATCTGGGGACCGCTGTCTCGAACACCGCGAACGCCGTGGGCACCTTTATCGCCCAGGGCGCCTCGGCCATGCGCGAGATGAACGCCGCGAAAAAGGCACTTGCCGATGCCCGCGCCCACCTGACCGAACTTGAGCAGCGCATTGCCGATCAGGCCGAGGAACTCGAGACGCGCCAGGATATCGCAGGCCGCTACGACCAGATCGTCGCCGACCAGCGCCAAGCGATTGCTACAGCGCAAAAGGCCGCCGCGGCAGCCGAGATTGACCGTGATGCCCACGCCGCCAAAGCGACAGAGCTCAAGGGTCAGTTCGAACAAATGAAGACAGAGGATGACGCGACTGAGCTCCGCCTGAAGGCCGCGCTCGACGCCGTGGAGGCCCGCGAGGCAAGCTCTCGCGAGACCGGCAACCGCCTCGTTCGACGTCTTGAGGATTCCAAGCGCATCCGCGACAAGGTGAAGGCCGAGCGAGACGCCGGCATTGCGGCCGCACAACAAACCGTCGACGCCACGCGCGCCCAGCTCGAGACGCTGCGTCATGAGTATGCCGAGCTGCAACGCAATCCCTCGGCAAATCCCGCCAACTATACGGTGCGCACCAGCGAGCTCTCGATGCAGATCTCCGACACGGCAGATGCCCTGCGAAAAGCCGAAGAAGATGTCCCGCGCATCACCGCCGACCTTGAGCACTCGCTTGCCGCAGCCGAGCAGGCCGTCGAGCAGGCTCAAGCCCCCATTGCCGAAGCCAAACGCGCACACCAAGCCGTGACGACTGAGGCCGATGCCGCGCGCGACGAGCTGCAGACGGCGAAAACTGCCGCCACGACGCGCCAGCGCGAACTGCGCGAGAAGATAGCCGCCGAGGACAAGGCACGCCGCGACCAAGAGCAAAGCATCGCCAACGCCCAAGCAGATGCCGCACATGCACAGTCGATCATCGAGCAGGCGACCGAGGTGCATGACCATCCAGAGATCACTGAGTCGCTTGCAGGATCCTTGGCCCGAGACAAAGCCGAACACGCCGAGACCGAGCAAGAAGTCGCCCAGCTCGAGGCCACCGAGGACGCGGTGCGCGAGCGTACCCGCGACTCACGCATCAAATTCACTGGCGCCATCGTCTGCATCGTCGCCGTGATTCTGGCAATCATCCTGATCTGGCTGTTCGCGAGCAAGTAAACCAGCTGCCAAAAAACGCCTCAACTCAGTTGCGGTGAGAAAGTTTCTGTTTAGCCCCAAAAAGGCCAATTCAAGAACTATCTCACCGCAACTTATTTAGATCGACGCAAGGCAACCTATCCCTCTTGCACCGATCTCTTGACATAAGGACTGTCCCCAGGTGCCGGCACAAAAGGAACGTCCCCAAGTGCCAAGTGCCGTAAGAGTGTCCCCTTTGACTAGTCATTTAAGAACGTCCAATGACTACCCAATGACTACAGCGACAACCACGGCAACGCCGATGTTTTGGCAACGACAGCGAGCGGGTCGCATTTGAGACAAGGTGACGTGAAACGAAAGGGCGCTGACCTTCTGGTCGCGCCCTTGAAGTTGAACGTCAGATTGTCCAAATGCGGCCCGCGCAGCGTCGAGTAGTTACGCGGTTCGTAGAACCGCGTAACTAACAAATGAGCATCGCGTCGCCAAAGCTGAAGAAGCGATAACGTTCTTCGATGGCAGCGGCGTAGGCATCCATGATCTGGTCGCGGGTGGCAAGCGCGCTTACGAGCATCATGAGCGTGGAGCGCGGCACGTGGAAGTTCGTGATCAGCGTGTCGACCACGTGATAGGTCGAGCCGGGCATGAGGTAAAGCTGCGTCGTGGCGTTCTCGCGCACCACGATGTCACCGCGGCCAAGCGTATCGGCCCCGTCCTCGCGGCCTTCAAAATAGCGCGCCGTCACGGCCGGATCGGACACCGGCGCGTCCGCGTCAAACGCGCTCTCGAGCGAGCGCACCGCGGTAGTGCCGACGGCGATCACACGATGACCCTCGGCCTTGGCCTTATGCACGGCGTCGACAACCTCCTGCGACACGTGGTAGCGCTCGGTGTGCATGACGTGCTGCGTAGGGTCGTCCTCCTCCACCAAACGGAAGGTATCGATGCCCACCTCGAGCTCGACGGCGGCAAACTTGGCACCCTTGGCCTCGATAGCGGCCATGAGCTCAGGAGTAAAATGCAGACCCGCCGTAGGAGCGGCAGCCGAGTGCTCCTCCTTCATGGCATACACGGTCTGATATTTCTCGGGATCGCCCTCGTAATCGGTAATGTAGGGCGGCAACGGCACATGACCGGCGGCGTGAATGGCCTCGTCGAGCGTGCGCGGATCGCCGGCAGCATTGCAACCGGCCGGCTCAAAACGCACCAGGCGGCCGCCGCGGCTATCGGTGACAAAGTCGACAACCTCGGCCGTCAGCACCACGGGAGCCCCCTCGGGCGCATGGGCGCCACCGGCGCGATACTCAATATGAGCACCGGGCTTCAGGCGCTTGCCCGGCTTGACCAAGCACTCCCAAACATGGCCCAGCGGATCCACGTCCTCGCGGCGCTTGAGCAGCAGGGTCTCGACCACGCCGCCCGAGCCGGCTTTGCGACCGATCAGGCGAGCCGGCATCACGCGCGTCTGGTTGATGACGAGCACGTCGCCCGGCTCGATATAGTCGATGATGTCGCGGAAGATGCGGTGCTCAACGGTACCGCCGTGCTTCAGCGGCATTCCCGCCTGGGAGCCCTTGCGATCCACCACCAGTAGGCGGCAGGAGTCGCGCGGCTCGGCAGGAGCTTGGGCGATCAGTTCCTCAGGAAGGTTGTAGTCAAAATCATCGGTACGCATCTTTGCCTCTTTCACAAAGCGCGTCAGTCGAAAAAATCGACTGACGCGCGCATCATTCTCCCCTGTATCCTATCAGCTTGTTGAGAGAAATATAGTATGGCAAACAGATTTGCGACTGTTTTCTCAACGCCCCGCTACTTAAGCGTTGCGTACATCACCGCCTTAATCGTATGCATGCGATTCTCCGCTTCTTGGAAAACACGAGATTTATCGGACTCAAAAACCTCGTCCGTGACTTCCATTTCGGTGACTCCAAACTTCTCAGCAATTTCGGCACCAACAGTAGTATTAGTATCGTGGAAGCTCGGAAGGCAGTGGAGGAAAATCGCCTCGGGCTTTGCCATAGACATCACCTCAGCGGTCACACGATACGGCGACATTAGCTTAATGCGGCTTTCCCACAGCTCTGCGGGCTGACCCATGCCAACCCAAACATCCGTGTAAATTACATCGGCATCACGAGCGCCTTCCTCAATATCCTCTGTAATGGTAATCGTCGATCCATGCTCGGCCGCAATACGACTACATTCTGCAAGGAGTTCAGGGTCATAGGATGTAGCCCCCTCCGAATTTCCCCCGATTGGGCCGCAAGAACAGTAGTTAATGCCGAGCTTAGCGCAAATGACCATGAGCGAATCGGCGACGTTTCCGGCCGCCTTACCAAAAAATGTAAGTTTCCTGCCCTTAATCTCTCCAAACTCTTCACGCATGGTCAGAATATCGGCAAGCACTTGAGTCGGGTGAAATTCAGTAGTCAGCCCATTCCAAACGGGAACCCCAGCTTTTGCAGCAAGCTCCTCAACCTTCGTCTGCTCAAAGCCGCGGTATTCAATTCCGTCATACATGCGGCCAAGGACGCGAGCCGTGTCCTCAATCGACTCCTTTTTGCCCATCTGGGACGAGCCCGGATCCAAATAAGTTACACCCATGCCAAGGTCAAGTGCACCAACTTCGAAGGCGCAACGAGTACGCGTGGAAGTCTTCTCAAATAGCAAAACAATATTCTTACCTTCAAGGTATTTATGCGGAACACCGGCACGCTTCATGCTTTTGAAGTTAGCAGAAAGCTCAAGCAGATACTCAATCTCTTCCGTCGTGTAATCAAGCAGCTTCAGAAAACTGCGCCCAGCGATGTTAACACCCATATTCGCCATCTCCTATCACAGTGGATTTGCAACTAAATATCTTCGCGCCAGAAGGGCATGCTCATGCAGCGCGGGCCGCCACGACCGCGGGACAGCTCCTCGGAGGGAACGACCAAAAGTTCCAAACCGTTCTTGTAGAGCTCATCATTTGTGACAACATTGCGCTCGTAAACACAGACTTTACCAGGAGCAACGGCAAGAGTGTTCGACCCGTCGTTCCACTGCTCGCGAGATGCCTCAACCATATCGCCGGCACCGCACTCAATAAGCTGCACCTTCTCCACGCCAGTAGCCATTTCAAGAATATGTTCAAGCGTGTCATCAATCTCTTGAACAGCGACCATTCCCTCAGAGTCACCACGAGTCAGACGATAAACACGAAGGGTCTCAAAAATACCGGGATAAACTGTGAACTTATCGAAATCCACCATGGTGCAAACGGTGTCAAGATGCATGTAAGCATAGCCGTTGGGGATTTTAATAGCGTAAACGGTATCGATCTCAGAATTCCCAGATCCCCAGAACAAATTCTTTGCAAGCTCCTCAATCGCAGCCGCCTCAGTTCGCTGGCTAATTCCAATAGCCAAGGTATGAGCGTTAATGTTAAGCACATCACCGCCCTCGATATGCCAGGGATTCTTATGGTCGTACCAAATCGGAGTCCCTACATAATCGGGATGGTATTTGAAAATCGCTTCATAGAAGGGCACTTCACGATCTCGCTGTTTCCAATACATATGGTGAAGCAGAACGCCTTTGCCCACGGAAGCAAGAGGATCGCGAGAGAAATACGAGCTCGGAAGAGGCTTCAACACCAAATCATCGGGCTTCGCATCCTCATTATCCATCATACTAAGCGTAGTCGAGACGCGAGGCAGCTCAAGGTCACGATAACGATACCCCCCCATAGCCTCAAGTACAAACTGATACGAATCTGAAATAGCGTCGAGCTTTTCACGAACAGCCTGCTCAAGCAGAGGATTGACAATCCCGCTCTCAGCCATAAATGTATCGGTAAACTCAGCGCGAGCCGAGGGGCATGCATCCAGCGCCTCAGCAACGAGTTTCTCCATATAGAGAACCTCAACACCTTCGCTCCTCAGAAGATCCGCAAAGGCATCATGCTCCTTTTGAGCCACATCAAGATAGAAACAGTCGTGAATCCAGACATCCTCGAACTCTTCCGCCTTTACGTTCACAAGGTCACGACCGGGGCGGTGAAGCACAACTTTCTTGAGCTTACCAATCTCGCTGTGTACATTCAGTCCTTTAGACATTCCTGTTACTCCATTTCAGCCATGAAACCTACAGGGCAATAAGTCCCGAGATTGCTACGAATACGATATTGATGAGCGACACGACCAAGAAGAATTTCCAAACGGTCTTCCACCACTGGCCAAGCTTGATCTTACACACGCCCAAACCCGCTACAAGAATGGCGCTAGTAGGACAGATCAAAGACATCGTCGCGCTACCCATGGAGAGAGCCCACACGGCAGCCTCGGGATTAAGGCCCATGAGTTCGGTCAAAGGTCCAAAAATGGGAGCGGTCAGTGCTGCAAGGCCAGATGAGCTGGGAACCAGAATCGCCAGGAGGTTCTCAACCGCATAAAGAAGCGTAGTAAAGAGAACCGCCGGGATGCCGCCCAGACCAGTAGCGAGCGCATTGAGGATGGTATCAATGATCATGCCGTCAGAGGCAATGACAAGGATGCCACGCGCAAGTCCAACGACAATTGCCGAGAAAGCAAAGTCAGCGATACCCGCAACAAATTCCTGAGCGATGACGTCCTGACTAAAGCCCGCAATAACACCAGCCAACAGGCCCATGGCCAAAAAGACCGCAGAAATCTCGTTCATATACCAGCCCTGGGTCACAAGTCCCCAGATGATAAGGCACATACCAGCGATAAATACCGCAAGCACGCCTTTTTGACGACCCGTAAATTCCGCGTCAAGGGCAGATTCATCGGCAGCGAACTCGACTTTCTTGGCGATATCATCCTCAAATGTGATCGATGACTCAGGGTTCTTCTTTACCCTTCGTGCATGGAGGACAACCCAAGTAATTGCAACGGCGGTCAAAACAACCCAGGCAATCATACGCAGCCACAGCTGGGGGTTGCCCTGAATACCAAGAATACCTTGCGCAATGAGAACATTAAACGGATTAATCGTTGAGGCGATGTAACCCGTGCGCGCTCCAACGAACACGACCATGAACGCCGTCATCGAGTCGAAGCCCATAGCCATCATAATTGGCATGAAGATCGCAAAGAACGGAAGAGTTTCTTCCGCCATGCCAAAGCTCGTTCCGCCCAATGCAAAGAGAACCATCGCAATAGGAATAATTAGAATGTCTTTGTTCTTAAAGCGGCGAACGACACGACCCATTCCGCTCGTGATAGCGCCCGTTTTAGTAATAACCTGAAACGAACCGCCCACAATCAAGATGAATGCAACGACCTCAATTGCCTCTTGTATACCGCGCGTTGGAGCCTGAAGAACATCGAAGACGCCTTGTCTGAGATCTACTTCATCCCCGGTTTCCTCGTCAATATATGTCTTTTCACTCTGCTCATACGTACCTGCGACAGTGACTTCACGACCGTTCACCTCCTGACGCTGATAGGACCCAGAGGGAACAATCCACGTGAGAACAGCGAAGATGACCATAAGTGCAAAGATGATCGCATATACGTGCGGGACCTTGAACTGCTTGATGCCTTTCGAACTTTCCGCTGCCATTTCTCCTCCTTCATTCCTTTTCCCATCTATCCAGCTGGCACCATAAATGTATGAGGTTGCTCAGCGTTGGTCGGCCAACCATCGCCATCGTGTCGCTTTTCACCTATGAACGGCAGCTAAAGTGACGTTATTAATCAATCTGATTTTTAAAATTGATGTTATTTATCAATTACATACGTCTTTTAACTTTTCCGCAACACAACAAGGAACCTGCCTTAGCCTTATATAAAAACCAGCAGGACAGGAGACAGACATGCAAGGCGTACACATAACAAATGAAATCGGTCATTTAAAAGCCGTACTTGTCCATCGACCTGGAGCTGAAACACAAAACTACCCTGATGCCGACTTCAGCCAAGTTTTCTCCCTGCGAAAATGGAGCGGTCGTTTTGACCTCGACAAAGCAATATATGAGCACGATTCCATGGTTCAATTGCTTAAGAAGCATGGCGTAGAAACCATTGAAATTAGGGACCTTCTCGAAGACTCACTTGAAACTGAGCCCCAATCACTTAAATATTTTATTGATGACTACCTCCGTTGCAGCGGAGCAACAGGCAGAGAGTTCCTCGAGACAATAACCCAGCTGTTTGAGAACGCTAAGAACACCCAGGAATTGGTGAATATAGTACTTAACGGCATTCGCTTTGGAGACACTGAGCTATGTTCAAACCAGTCGGAAACACTACGAGCGCTCGTGCACGAGCAATTTGACCCCGCCTCGCTCTTGGTCAATCCCCTCAACACGCTTTTTTTCACTCGTGATCCTGCTGTGGTAGTCGGAGACGGCATCATCCTAAATCATATGTATTGGCCTGAGCGTGATCGTGAGGTCGCCTTATACCGGCAGATATTCACCCACCACAAGATCATGGGAGAAACCCCAGTATGTGATTTGAACAGGAGTAGTTACCATATCGAAGGCGGAGACATTCTTGTTATCAGTGCTAAGACAATTTTAGTTGGAATCTCTGACCGAACTGAACCCGCCGCCGTCGAGTCACTTGCAAAAGAGCTCCTGACCTCAAATAAATTCCAGACCACCGAGCTAATTGCGATTCGAGTCCCCTCTGACGGGCTGCGTATCCACCTCGATACGTTCATAAGTAGAATTGATCACGACGCGTTGTTAGCGCCGGAATAATTTAGCCAAATATAGTCGGCCGAGATTGACCAATCCCG
>CAUDDF010000059.1:0-9847 GCA_958448275.1 uncultured Collinsella sp. | reverse complement strand
CCTCCCGTCTCCTGCGCCCCTCCCGGAACTGTCCACATCAGTGTAGCCAATCCACATCCACAGCCTCGCCGGCCAGGCGCTCGCCGCCGACCTCGTCCGGGCGTGCGCGGGGCAGTCCGACGCCGACGTCGCCCGCGCGGCGTGGGACCTGGCGGCGCCCAGGGTGCGCGCCCTCTCCCGCCCGGCCGGCGACGTCTTCGAGGGCGCGAGGGAGGACGCGCTCGCCTTCATGTCCTTCCCCCGCGAGCACTGGCAGAAGATCAGGACGAACAACGTGCAGGAGCGCGCGAACCGCGAGATCAAGAGGAGGTACCGCTCGGTGCAGTCGTTCCCCTCCGAGGCGTCCATGATGCGGCTCGTGTGCGCGGTGCTCGCCGGAGAGGAGGGCAGGTGGGCCGCCCACCGGGTCGCCGCGCCCGAGTCGGCCGCCCGCGCGTCCGCCCCGGCCCCGGCCCCGGAACCGCTCGAGGGCGAGAGGCTCGAGGCGGTCAGGCTGGCCGCGCACGAGGTCATAAGGGAGGTCCTTGACCGCCACGGCGTGGCGGAATAGCCTTAGGCGCAGGGGGCGCTGACGCGGCCCTCCCTCTTACACCACAAAAATTCACGCCATCTCATCGGGAAACTGCATCCCATTCCAAAGGCAAATTCCGGGACGCATTTTTCGAAAGCCTGCCCATCCGGAAAGCCCGTCCCACTTTGGACGCATCCGGGCACGGAACCATCGACCTATCAGGCCTCCCATCAATAAAGAGGCGTCCTCCCGGACGGCGGGGCACGAAGTTCATCGCGAGTTCCGCACGCAAAGAAGGCCACTTAATGTGGCCTTCGTCTTGCGCAGGACTGTAGAGCAGGGAACTTCGTGCCCGCCGCCCGGGGGGCGTTGCGTTTAGAAGATGGATCCAATGTGCTCTCCGTGCGAGCAGGACTGTAGAGCAGGAAACCTAATATTCCGCCGCCGGGCGGGCGAAACATTTTGAAGATGGACCTAGCGTTTATTCCTTCGGGACAAGATCAGCGCAGCCATGAAAGCGATAATCGCTAGCGTTAGCAGCGTCAAAAGCAGAGCGAGCGAGTTGTCGCCCGTCGCAGCCAGGCCAAACAGGCTGGGCTTTTTGGAGCCAGCGGGCTGCGCAGGAATTGTTTCGCCATCGTCCTCGGCGGTGATCTCCCAGCGGACGGTCTTGCTTGCGTCGGCAAGCTCGTTACCCACCGACGTCGGGACACTCAGCTGCAGATTGAGCACCGTGCTGCCATCGCTCGTGAACGTGGCGACCTGCGTGGGATAGGCGAACACGCTGCCCGGCGTTCCCGTCTGGAGCCAACCGTCAGACGCATCGCCAGCCGACGCCGTTAAGGTAATGGGCGACAGCAGGTGTGCCGTCTCGTGATTGACAACGGCCCGCACAAACACGCGTACCTGGGATTTTACGCCCGTGGCACGAACCTCGATCTGCTGCTCGCGCGCATCGCCGGGCATTAGATCTTTAAAGGCGGGAAACAGATCGGGCTCCCCCGAGGAGCCCGTCGCCCCCGTTACCGTCAGCTGGCGCGCATTTCCGTCATAGGCAATCGCGGGAGCATCGGCAAACGCGCGGGCGGGAACGGCGAGCGCGACCACGCAGAGAATGGCCGCGACCATGCAACGCAAGGAGCGCGCAACGCCTTTGCGAATCGGGAACGCCATACTTACGCACCTCCGTGCGGCGGCACCAGCACGCCATCTTTGACCGTACAGTTCCATGCCTCGGTGACCGCATCGTCGGGCGTGGACTGAATCGCCTGGGTCGAAATGTCGACGACTAGGTTTTTACCATCTGCCTTCTTCTCGGACACGCTCTTGATGAGCACGCCCGTCTTGTCGAGCGGCTTAACAGAAGACGTCCAGTAGTAGAACCCGTCGCTCGCAAGAACCCAAGACGAAGGTCTGTTAGTGGCGGAGGCATCGCCTTTATCGCCCCACTCAATGGTGTAGTCGGTGCCGGCAACCGGCTCATCCCACAGGCGCGCGCCATCCTTATCCTGCCAGTAGATATCCACCGCGACACGCAGGTATGCCGGAGCCGAGCCCGTGTTTTTTACCGAGACATCCCTTTTCACGTTGTCCTTGAGCGTCTCGTCCACCGAAGGCGCCACCGAGCCAAAGCCAAACTCGTTGACCAGCACGCCCGTAACCGAAAGCCACGCAAAGGTGCCGACGACGCCGGCCAAAAGGAGGACGCCGACAAGGAGGGCAACGATCCGCTTGCGCTTAGTCATCCTTGTCCTCCCCCCACAGCGTGCCGTTTTCCCAAACATTCTTGGCACGAGAGCCGCCATCGACCCATTTGTCCTTCGCGCGCGTGTTGACGCACGTCACCACCGCATCGCCCGCGCTCGAAGCAGACGAAATCGTCAGCTCGGCAGATTTACCGGGCGCCTTGCCCGGCGTGCTCAGCTCGCCCTCGTAGCGCCATGCCCAATTCGTGTCTTCCTCGACGGTATAGATGCCCGTCGGCGCGGCAAATTGCACGCTGCCGACATACCAGGTCTCGCCGTCTTCGTCGCGCCTCTCGCTAACTTTCACCTCGACCATGCGCGTCTCGGCAGGAGAATCCTCCGACGCCTTTCGCGTTACCTTAAAGCGGAACGTCTGTCCCATGGCGCTGGCGTCGGTGGTCTTTTTGACGATCGTCAGCGCATGAGTCTGGGCAAAGTTGAACACGGCATTACCGGGATCTTGCTCGCCTTCGCCTGTCTTCTTGGACTCCAGACGGTTGGCCAAGTCGAACGAACCGTTACCCGAGCCCAAGCTGTAGAGCGAGACATACTGGTCGTTAACGGGTTCCTCCGCCATGGACGCACCAGGACCGTAGCTCGCCTGCTTAACGGTAACAGTCAGCTGCGTCCCCATAAACGGCTCGGCGAAGCAGACCTTAAACGGCGCCTTGTCGGCACCGTCATCGACGGTGTTGGCGGCGGCGGGATCGAGCAGCCATTTAAGCTGCGCGGTCATAGTTACGGGGTTCGCGGGATCAGACGTATCGTTGGCCACCACGCGATACGTCACGGGATATAGGTCCATGTCTCCCGTGACCGGCTCGCCCTTAAACTCATTCCAAGACTTCGGAGCGCCAACGGCAGGCACATATCGCCACTCCAGGAAGAGCTCGCGTACGTCACCGCTGGCCGCCTGTTCATCGAGCAGCGCGACGATCTTGGAGTGGGCGTCCGGGTCGTATGCCACGGACTTTTTCTCCATCTCGGGATTGCCGTTTTTGTCATAGACCGGGTTGCCGCTCTCATCCACCTTGGGAACATCGACGTTATGGACAAAGCCGGCGCCCGTCGCTCGCTCGCCGTCCGAGTCGACCGTCGCCGTAAAGATGACCGCCCCGTCGACGCTGTGATAGCGCACCTTATACGGCGTGACCTTGTACACCGCGGTGTAGGTCACGCTCTCAAAGGGCTCGCTGCCCTCGAGGGGATACTTCTCGTCATCGGTCAACAGGGTGTATTTGCCATCGGGTTCATAGTCGCGCGACCAGCCGACAAAGTCGTACTTGGTGCCATCCTTGTCGACAACCTCAGCTGTAGCTCTTACTTCCAGCGAAATTTGATCGCCAGAGTCGGTGCGCGAAAGAGAACGCACGGAATCGGGGTCATCCAGATTGGCATCGATATTCGATTGGACTTTTACCGCGCTGGGACGGTAAACCGGGTACAGCTCCATGGGGGCCTTGACCACAGTGTTTTTATCCACCATGGGAAGACCGTCCGACCAAACGACATAGCCGCTACCAGCAGCCGGCTTGGTTTCCGTCCAACCCGCGAACACGTTGTATGCGCTCGTCGCGGCATCGATGTCTCCAACGTTATACGTCGGCAGCGGCATGCCATCCTTAAGGCTGCCGAGCGTATTGCCCTCCTGCGCGAGCTTGCCATCGATATCGGTGTCGTTCAGGTGATACACCACCGCAATGGGCGTGTAGTAGGCCACAAACGTGTAAGGCTTGCCCGGCTCCACCGGATAGGTATACGAGTTATTGCCGTCAGATTCGAGCTCCTTGACCTCACCGTTCGGGAGTTCGATTTCGACCTTATTCAGCTTGTATAACTCGCCGCCTGACTTGTATACCGTCGTTTCGATATCAGGAGTCACCGTTGCCGTGGCGGGATCGGTGTCCGCATTGAGATTAGGGGTGATGTCATACCTAGGAACATTCACCTCGGAAGTGCCATTAAAACCGGCGCGGTGCAGGTTGGTGGTGTAGTTGACGTCGTACTTCGCGTAGACGGGATAGGCATCCTGCCACTGGGTGACCTTGGAGTCAGGTGTCGCCAAGTATGGCGCCGCCTTCTCCGGATCACTCGTCACATAGGGGTCGCCGGCAACATCATAGATATATTTCCAGACGGGAGAATTCTGCTGGACCTCGGCGGTCGAAATCCAGCCCAGGAACTTATAGCCCGGCACAGCCATCTCCGCATCGGTCGGGGAAGCTTCGAGGGTCAGGGGGCTCTCATACGATCCCTTCTCACCATCTTCTGGCTTTTCTGCCACTTTAACCGACGTATTAACATGCGGGTAGTAATACGTGAACGTCGGATCAACCCCGTTCACCTTGGCCTGCAGCAAGTTACTCTCATAGCGCCGCGTGGCAGTCCTCACGACCTTATCGCCCTTGTTGTAGAAATTAACGTCCGTGGTAATCATCGCGCGAACGTAGTACTTCTTATCTGTACGCACCATGCTCTCGATGGGATTTTTCACATATGTCCAATATTCACCATCGCGCTCAAGCGTCCAGAAATTCAGGCGATAGCGATCATTCACCGGTTTGACCGTTACGTTCAGCGAAGCCGAAGTCCAAGTATCGCTTAGCGTTGCAGCGCCTGGAAAATCGGTATCGGCATAGAGGTTTTTCAGAGTATCGGCTCCCGTATCGTTTTTAACGTTGTGCGAGTACGCATTAAGGGGACTCACGACAAGGGTATTCGCCGTGAAGCGCGTGCCACACGTTTCGTCATACCTATCCTTTATACCGTGGTCAACATGCTCCGGACCCCAGTGGACGACGTTTTCACGCACGAAGGTACTACCGACGTTTTCCTCAAAGGGCGTTCGATAGCGATTCCAAACGGAACAAAGTAGCTTGCTGTCCGTAAACTCATGGTTGGTATAAGCCCGAACGTAATAATCCACCCGGTACTCAAAGCGGGCGATGTAGGTGTGTCGCACGGTTAGATCGACATCGGCAGGGAGTGTATAGCTGGGGTCGCGGCTTACGCGCACCTCTAGCGGGGCATCCTCGGTTCCCTTGTTTTCGTACCAACCCAAGAAGCGATAGCCATCGGGCAGCTTGCCGCCATCGGACAGAGGCTTATTGTCCTTATCTCGTACCTGCACGGTATAGGAGCTCGTTCCATTCTCGCCCGGCTGCACGTCCACATGAGTATTACCCACGCCAACGCGCTGGGTCACATCACCGAGTTCATCCTGCTCATTGCCTTCGAACACCGTCATGATGTTCGACACGTAGTCGCTGTACACGGGATAGAAGTCGGTTGGACGGACAACAGTGATCTCGCTACCCGCAGGATAAAAAGCTTCCTGATTTTTAAGCTCGGCTAACTGAGTCGAGGTGATGGCGGCATAGGCGCCGTTCATCCCCTCCTCGTTGCTGGGCTGTGTGGTCCAACCGATAAATGTCGCGGTAGGCTTCAAGTTGCCGCGATCCGCGGGGGCAGCGGGCGTCAAACCCACGCCGTAGCGGTACCAATCAGTGGACTTGTCGTGCGCAGCACCGGTTTTCCAATCAAGCGTCTCGCCCTTAACGTTATAGAACAGCACCTGCGCCTCGTACGAAGCGATAAACAGGTCATTGCCCTTAAAAGCCTTTGCCCCTTTCGCGTTATCGGCAGTATAGGTCGACGTTTTGTCGTGTGCCTCGCTCTTCTGGACCTGCTTGCCAGCAGCCACAGCATCGGCATCGGTCTTGCCGTCAAACCAGCTGTTGTCTTGTCCAATTCGATTCACTTGCACATCGGGCTCGCGGAACCAGCCCATAAAGCGGTAGCCGCCGTTCGCCTCGCTCAGCCCCTCAGGCTTTACTGAGGTATCCTGCTTAAACTTCACCGAAGTATCGCCCTGGGCCAAGCCCTGAGCCGTTCCGGCCAGCACGGCACTCACGGCAAAGGTGTACGGATCCGAGGTCGTCTGATCAATACCGAGTTTGGTCGCCTCGATTGTCGCGGTGCCCGCGCCGGGAAAATCGATCGTCGCCTTAACGCTCTGGCCATGCACGGGGATATTCAGCCTGTAATCCATCGCCCACTCGTTGGCATGCGGACCGCCCAGGGTCTCATCGTTATCGGTCGAGCGCATGGTGCCGGCACAGAAGTCGTAGTCGTGCTCTTCCCATAGCTCACGCGTGGTGTAGCGCTCGTCATCCCACGGACCGTAGCTGCCACCCGCGGTAGTGCCGTCGCCGCCAAACGAGGGGATTTTCTTTTTGGCAGGGTTGCCCTGGCTGCTGCCGCTTAGGCTCACGCTCGGCTTAAAGTAGCACTCGTCGACCGTGGCGTCGCCCTTGTTGGCGCGCGCAGCAATACCGCCCAGGTTCACATCGTTTTGGATGATGGGAATCACGGCGATGGGGTTGTACTGGCGCGAGCTCAAATCGCCGGCGAAATGGCTGCGAGTGATCTCATTACCGCTCTTGGACAAGACGCGGCCTGCAAGACCGCCCGTCCAAGCGCGCGTTACGGAGACAACGCCCACGTAAGAAGCAGCATAGCTATAGCATTTCGCCGTTGAAAAGCAGTCAATGACTTTAGCGCCTTCCGCCATGCAGCCCACAAAACCAGAGGCGTACACGTTGTTGCCGCCCAGGGCGCCAATGGCCACATCGTATTTATTGGTAACGTCGGTCATGCCCTTCTCGGCAATCGAGCCATCCTCGTTGCGCGTAGGCGTCACGCGGCAATACTCGATGGTCGAGTTCTTAACGTAGCCGGCAAACGCCGCCATGTACAGGCCCTCGCCACCGATTGCCTGTACGCCCGAAGTCGTGTTGTTGACGGCGCGGCCACCACGGACCTCGCAGTTGTAGAGGGTGCAACCGTCGAGCTCGCCGGCAATCAGGCCTCCCTCAAAGCCCGCGTTGGTAATCACATTGAGCATGTTGTTGGCACACGTAACGTGCAGGGTGCTCTCCATGACCATAACGTTTTCGAAGTGGGTGTTGATCGCCCTGCCCACGATAATGCCGCCGCGGAAGTCAGCCCAGATGTTGGCATCCTTGACCAGGAAGTTCTTGATGGTGGCGCCATCGGTCTCGGCAAAAAAGCCCGTATCGCGCTCGGGATCCAAGACCTTATTCTCGTAGTTCAGGCCCTTCACGGTATGGTTTTGACCGTCAAAGACGCCCTTAAAGGGATGTTCTTTGTTGCCAAAGGAGAGGTGCTTGACCGTATCCTCAACAATGGCGTTCATATCATCATCGTTAAGAACGATATCGTTATCGAGATAGACGCGCCACTGCGACGTGTCGCGCTGTCGCGACAGCGCGACACACGCCAGGAAGTCGTTCCTGTTTGTGATATGGAATTCGGTCTTGTCCTCAGGCACATCCTCGGCATACGCTGCCGCCGGCAGCACCATAACGCAGCAAAGGGCAATCGCCGCGACGGCAATCAGCCTGTTGAGCACACCTCGGTTCACGATCTTAATCTTCATGGGCTAGTTCGCCTCCGGCCAGCCCGCGACGTCAAGCACGTCGAGGACAGAATCGTTTGTCTGCTGGTTTTTGGCCTGCACGGCCTGAACGTCGATATCGAGTTTGAATGAGCCGCCGCGCGCGGCATCGTGGTAGTCGCCCACAAATCGCAGCGAGTCCATAAGGCTCTCCGTCATGACGCCGGGATCGAGCACACCCCCGCGTCCGGCAAGGCCGCGATAGTAAAACCACCCATCGCCACCATCGACCCACGGGGAGCCATCGCCCGCGCTCACGTTAAAGGCGACGTTGTCCGAGGCATCCGCGGTCGAGCCGTCAGACGCCACCGACGTCATGCGCAGACGGGCGCGAACATACTCGGGCTGTGCGCCGGCATTCTCCACGCGCACGATGCGGCTAATGTCAGAGCCCGTGGCCTTGGTGTCGGGATAGTCCCCGTGCTCGTTGGCCTCAAACGGAATCTCTTCGCCTTGCTCGTTTAGGGTGTATTCGCAGACTCGTACCTTCACGCTGCCAAACGATAGGACGTTGTTCGCCGGAACCATATCAACGGTAAAAGCCAGCGTGCCGCACAGGCACGCCAGGGCCAACAGCGCCATCGCGGCAAGCGCCAAGGTGCGTTTCTGATTGTCGGAAAGATTGTTGAGCATTACGTTCGCCAATCGTCGATCAAAGGGGGACCGAGATCCCGACCCGAAAATGGGGATGGGGAGCGGGCCGGGATCTCGGTGGGGGGATGGGATTACTTCAGGCCGCTAGCCCAATCCGTGGCAGCAGTCAAGGCAGACGCAGACGAACCCTCAGCGGTATTGTCTGCTGCGTAAATGAAGCAGTTGACATCCATCGTGGCAGGATTGGCGAAATCCTTTTGCTCGGTGTCCTTGGGCGTAGTCACCTGGCTGAACAGCTCGCCAGTCCACTTATCCTCAGTCTTGCTGGCAATAAGCGGGGTAGCCTCGGTTCCTTCGCCAACATAAACGAAAAGGCCACCGAGATAATGAGTCGGCTCGCCCTCAACGGCGGTCGCATCAACGGCCTTCCAGCCAGAGTTAATGGTGAAGTAAGTCGTCTTGGAATCAGCGGTCCCGGCAGGCGCCGTCTTGTTGTTCACGAAAACGTACACATATGCATCCTCGGATCCCTTGCCGATACCGACATTAGGATTCTTGGGTACAGACACGCCAGGGGCGAGCTTAGAGTCCTTAACCCATTTGGTCTCGGTCAGGTTGCCGTTGACCTTAGTGTTATCATCCGGAAGCGGCTGATTCGGATGGTCGGGATCGGTAGTGGGCTTGTTGATGCCCGCAGTGGTGAAGTTGTTGGTCAGGCTCGACTGCGCCGTCAGCCAGGCGTAGGTGCCCACGCCGGCAGCCAGTACCAGCAGCAGCAAGGCGGCAATGATGCCGTAGCGCTTTTTCCTCTTGTTCTCCATCGTTCTCTTCCTTTCGAGAATCGTTTTCCCCGGCAACGGCCCTTGCCGTTGCCGACACCTCTCCCCTGCCGCTATGGACGCCGCCCCCTCGCATGCGCGCGAGCATGCTTGTCCGCAGGCTCGTCGGAAACCATCCGATCGAGCACTATCGACGCCGCGACCAGCAGCGCCAGAACGGCCACCACAACAAGCAAACCGGGCATCGTCGTGCAATATGCGTTAACGAAGCCCAGGTAAGGGACACAAAAAGAAACGACGCCGATCACGCGTGAAAAAGGCGTCTGCTCGGCGTCGTGCACGATGGTTCCATCTGCATTTTTGTTTGCGATTCCCTGCGTGCTGATCGTCTGCGCCACAGGGTCGACCTCGTACACCTGGTGGGTCACTACGGCGCCGTCCGACCGGTAAAAAGTTGCATTGTCGCCCACGGCGATATTCGTTGGGTCAACCTGGTGAACAAACACCATGGAGCCGACGGGAAGCTCGGGTTCCATAGATCCCGAGAGCACGGCAAAGGGCATGTAACCAAATGCGCGGGGAGCAAAAGAAACAACGGCAAGGGCTATGACAAGCGCAAGCGCCATGCCGCTAAGAAGTGAAATAAATCGTCTGAATCCGCGCGTTGCCAACGTGATTATTTCAGGCTCTTCGGTGGTTTCTGTGGGAGAGATTCCGGCATAGGCCCAGCTCAGCGGGC
>CAUDDF010000058.1:0-10794 GCA_958448275.1 uncultured Collinsella sp. | reverse complement strand
CCTCGCACACGTCCGGACGGCTGAGCGCATGCCCCTCGGGCCCATGAATCCCCTGCTCGTACACGCGCTTCTGCAGTTCATTCACCAGCGTACCGTTCTCGCAATGCACGCAGAGCATGCCGCCCACGCGCTTGAGTTCCTCCAGCACCTCGAGCGTCTCGGCGTCGTCCAGGCGCAGGTGGTCATAGGCAAAGTAGGTCTTAAACGACGACACGCCCGCCTCGCGCATGGCCGAAAGATCGGCGCGGTTGCGTTCATTCCACTCGGCGAGTGCCATATGAAACGCGTAGTTGGCCGTGCAGGTTCCGTCGGCGCGGCGATGCCACTCGGCCAAGGCATCGGGCATGGTCACGCCGCGATCGGCCGTCGCGTAGTCCACGATGGTCGTCGTACCGCCGCAGGCAGCCGCACGCGTACCGGTCTCAAAGCTATCGGCCGTCCAATCCATGCCAGTCCAGCACTGCATGTGCGTGTGGCCGTCGATAAAGCCGGGGAACACCCAACAGTCGGTGGCGTCCTGGACGGTATCGCCCTCGCCCGGCTCGATTGCCGCGGCGATCCGCACAATCTTATCGCCCTCCATGGCAAGATCGGCGCGGCGAAGCCCCTGGGGCGTCACGAGCGCGCCGTTTTTGATGATGATCATAATTGCTCCTTATTGATTGATGCAGTTGGCCACGCGATCAAAATACGAGCAGGCGGCGATATGCTCCGTTATGCGTTGCTGTCCCTTGGCGGTATCGACGTCCCACAGCTCGTAGGCACGCGCCTCGACCAGCACCACGTCGGTACGGTCCTTGAGGATTGAACCGCCGCCGTCCTTGCCCTCAAGACACATAAGTGCATCGAACAGTTCCGCCGGAAAGAGCACCGGGCTCGAAGGCTCACCGTTGCACGCAAGACGCACCGGATGTTTGCGGCCACACTCGTCAAACGCACGAACCATAGCCTCAAAAGAACCCGAACTCACGAGCGGCTGGTCGCCCGGCAAAAAGAGGCAACCTTTCCAGTTGCGTTCGACTCCCCACGAAAGGCCCGCACGGACGCTTTCGCTGCGCAGCTCGCCATCGTGCAGCACGCACGGGCAATGCTTGTCCTCGCAAATCTGGGCGACCTCGGGCCAACGCGTCGAAACCACGACGTCAAAGCCCCGGGGAACCGAATCGATGGTCCGGGCAATCAGCGGCTCGCCATAGATATCGGCAAGCATCTTGTTAGAGCCAAACCGCTTGCCCTCGCCCGAAGCCATAATGACGCATCCAAGTTTCATGGTGATACCTCCCCTGAAACCATCGTACCCATAACTCGCGCCGCGGGCATCTACATCGAAAGCGCTTATCCCGCACGCCCGCGATGCAAAAAGGGGCACCCCGCCGGTTGGCAGAGCGCCCCCTTTACATGGCTTACCTCAACCCGGCTTTAGGCCTGGAGCCAACGGGCGGTGTTGCGCTCGTCGAGGGCCTTGAGGGTAGCGGCGGGATCGGCAACCTTCTGCAGGAACATCATGGCTGCGATGGCGTACGGCTTGTAGCTGGCCTCCTTGTACATGCCCACGCGGTGCATGTCGAAGACGTCGGCGTTAACCTCGCCGTGCTCGCAGGAGACACCGGAGATGTCGGCGGGCAGCGGGTGCATAAAGATGGTGTCCTGGCCGTTGGCAGTCTTCTTCATGAGCTCGGTCGTGGAGCACCAGTCCTGATGGGTGGCGTTCTGGGCGAGCAGCTCCTTCTCGAGCGCGGCGATGCCGGCGTCGTCGCCCTCGGCGTACAGGTTGGTGCGCTTCTCCATGGCGGCAAACGGAGCCCAGCTCTTGGGGATCACGATGTCGGCGCCCTCGAAGGCCTCGGCCATAGTGTTGACCTGCTTAAAGGTGGTGCCGGACTCGGCGGCATAACCCTTGGCGCGCTCGACGACCTCAGGCATGAGGTCGTAGCCCTCGGGGTGGGCCAGGGTGACGTCCATGCCAAAGCGGGGCAGCAGGCTGATCAGCGACTGCGGGCAGGACAGCGGCTTGCCGTAAGAGGGCGAATAAGCCCAGGTGACGGCAACCTTCTTGCCCTTGAGGTTCTCGAGGCCGCCAAACTCGTTGATGAGGTAGAGCATGTCGGCAGAGGACTGCGTGGGGTGATCGGAGTCGGACTGCAGGGAGATGAGCGTGGGACGGTGATCCAGAACGCCGTCCTCGTAAGCCTGCTGGACAGACTCGGAGACCTCGGCCATGTAGGCGTCGCCCTTGCCGATGTACATGTCATCGCGGATGCCGATGACGTCGGCCATGAAGGAGATCATGGTAGCGGTCTCGCGGACGGTCTCGCCGTGAGCGATCTGGGACTTCTTCTCGTCCAGGTCCTGCAGCTCAAGGCCGAGCAGGTTGGCGGCCTTAGAGAAGGAGAAGCGCGTACGGGTGGAGTTGTCACGGAACAGGGAGACGGCCAGGCCCGAGTCGAAGATCTTGGACGAAACGTTGTTCTCGCGCAGCTCGCGCAGGGCGTCGGCGACGATGTAGAGCGCCTTGAGCTCATCGGTGGTCTTGTCCCAGGTGTGCAGGAAGTCGCTGCCGTACATACCCTTAAAATCGAGGCCGTTCAGCTGCTCGACGAGCTCGGTAAACTTGACGTCCATGTAAATGTCCTTTCTAAAGGTGAAACGATCGCAATGAGTAGACGTGCTCCGGCATGCGCGTGTGGCTAGAACATGCAGAGCACTATGACGAGGACCCGCCACCGTTGAGGAAGCATGGGAGATAACGACCGCGGGCCCCGAGTCAACAGGGGATGCCGGGGACACGAGCGGCCCCCGGCTCAACAAAATCGAGGAATGGGACTAATCGATCTTGTTGTTGGTCAGACCGGCGCGGAACACGGTGGCGTCGCCATCGGCCTGGCTCGGATCGTAGAGGTTCAGGGCAGCCACGTACATGGCGGCAGCGGTGACCAGGTCGTCCTTGTAGGTGACCTCGTTGGGAGCGTGAGCCTGAGACTCGGCACCCGGGCCAAAGCCCACGCAGGGGATGCCATAGCGGCCCTGGATGGAAACACAGTTCGTGGAGAAGGTCCACTTGTCGCACAGTGGACGACCAGTGCGCTTGTCCATGCTGGGCTCGCAGCCGATGCGCTCGTCACCGAACATGGCCTTGTGGGCGTCGACGAGGGCCTTGACGTGCGGAGCGGTCTCCTTGTTGATCCACGTGGGGAAGTAAGCCTCGGTCTCGTAGACCTCGCCGGTCCAGGACGGACGGTCGTACATGTACATGGAGACCTTCACGTCGTCGCCGTACTTCTTGGCGGCCGGCAGGTTGCGGATCTCGTCCAGGCAGGACTCCCAGGTCTCACCGGCGGTCATGCGACGGTCGATGGAGATGGCGCAGGAATCAGCCACGGCGCAACGGCTGGGGCTGGTGTAGAAGATCTGGCTGACGGTGCAGGTGCCGCGGCCCAGGAAGCGGGCGTCCTCGAAGTGCTCGGGGTTGTACTTGGGGTCGAGCATCTTGACGAGACCCTTGATGTCGGTCGACTCGTCGCAGCCGTTGTTGTTGAGGGCGCGGACGTCGGCGATGATGTCGGCCATCTTGTAAATGGCGTTATCGCCGCGGTCGGGAGCGGAGCCGTGGCAGGAGGTGCCGTGAACGTCGACGCGAATCTCCATGCGGCCGCGGTGACCGCGGTAGATGCCGCCGTCGGTGGGCTCGGTGGAAATGACGAACTCGGGCTTAATGCCGTCCTTGTTGTAGATGTACTGCCAGCACATGCCGTCGCAGTCCTCTTCCTGGACGGTGCCGACGACCATGATCTTATAGCCCTCAGGGATGAGACCCATGTCCTTCATCATCTTGGCAGCGTAGGTAGCGGAAGCCATGCCGCCCTCCTGGTCAGAGCCGCCGCGGCCGTAGATGATCTCGTCGGTCTCGTAGCCCTCATAGGGATCGGCATCCCAGTTCTCGATGTTGCCGATGCCGACGGTGTCGATGTGGGAGTCGATGGCGATGATCTTGTCGCCCTCGCCCATAAAGCCCATGACGTTGCCCAGGCCGTCGACCTTGACCTCGTCATAGCCAAGGCTCTCCATCTCGGCCTTGATGCAGGCAACAACCTCACCCTCCTCGCAGGACTCAGAGGGGTGGGAGATCATGGCGCGCAGGAAGCGAGTCATATCAGCACGATGAGACTCAGCAGCAGCCTTGATAGCGTCGAAATCGAGTTCTTTAGCCATTGTTCATAACCTTTCAAACGAAGAAATCTACCTGTGAGGTGGCGGAGCGATACCTATTTACTCCGCCCTAACGATTAGCAAGTGGGATATTCGCCTTCCCAAACAATACGGCGATACTGGTCGGGATCCGTATCGCCCTCGGTGGAGAAGCAGAGCACAGAGCTCGTCTTGTCCAGGCCGATGAGTTCCTTGAGCTCGGCGTACTCGGGATCGAGCATGAGGGTCTCGACCAGGCCGGTGGTCACAGCACCGGACTCGCCGGAGATGACGCGCGGGTCGCCCTTCTCGGGAGCGCCCAGGGTGCGCATGCCGCGAGCGGTGACCCAGTCGGGGCAGGACACGAAGGCGGTGGTGTGGTTGCGCAGGATATCCCAGCCCAGAATGTTGGGCTCGCCGCAGCACAGACCGGCCATGATGGAGGGCATGTCACCGTCCACGATGCGCGGATCGCCGTCGCCGGCGGCAGCGCCCTTGTACAGACAGGCGGCAGGCGCGCACTCGACCACGACGAAGGTGGGCGGGTTATCGGGATACAGGTTGGTGAAGTAGCCCACCACGGCGCCAGCCAGCGAGCCCACGCCAGCCTGGACAAACACGTGCGTCGGGCGGTTGATGGCCATCTCACGCAGCTGCTCGGCAGCCTCGGAGGCCATGGTGCCGTAACCCTCCATGATCCAGGACGGGATCTTCTCGTAGCCCTCCCAGGCGGTGTCCTGAACGATGACGCCGCGCTCGCAGGCGTCGGCCTCGGCGGCGGCCATGCGCACGCACTCGTCGTAGTTGACCTCTTCGATGGTCACCGTGGCGCCCTCGGCGGCGATGTTATCGAAGCGGGGCTTGGTGGAACCCTTGGGCATGTGCACGACGGCCTTCTGGCCCAGCTTGTTGGCAGCCCATGCCACGCCGCGGCCATGGTTGCCGTCGGTGGCGGTAAAGAAGGTAGCCTGGCCAAAGTCCTTGGCAAGCTGATCGGAGGTCAGGTAATCGAAGGTGCAGTCGGCAACGTCCTTGCCGGTCTCGTCGGCAATGTAGTTGGCCATGGCAAACGATCCGCCCAGAACCTTAAAGGCGTTGAGGCCAAAGCGATAGCTCTCGTCCTTAACGCACAGGTTGGACAGACCCAAGCGCGCAGCCTGACCGTCCAGGCGGGCAAGCGGGGTGACGGTATATTGAGGGAACGACTGGTGGAAGGCGCGGGCCTTCTTCACGTGGTCGAGGCTCATGATTCCCAAGTGCTTGTCATCGCTCTTGGGCATCGTGTTGCCCGCCCACTGGATCTTATCGGCCATACGGTGAACTCCTTAAGTCCTCTCTTGCCGGCCCCCGCATACGCGTTTCAGCCCGATCCCATTCACACGACTGAACTTTTATGTGGATGCCAAACAAAAAGTTTGTTAGTAATGTTCTATCACACTTTTTGATTGGTATATCTAACGAATTGTTTGTTGCCGTAATCGGTACTTTTTCGCCGCCGAACGGTCATGAATTGCCTTGTTGATGGATTTGTTTGCGGTCATGTGTGGTTTATGGCACAGTGAGCCCAAACTAATTTTTAGGAAGGTACCCATGACCCCCGCACAGATTGAGTTTTACAAGCGCCTCGCACACGGTCTGGCGCTCCAATTTGGCCCCAACTGCGAAGTCGTCGTCCACGATCTGGAGACCGAGGACGTGGACCATTCCATCGTAGTGATCGAAAACGGCCACGTCAGCGGGCGCAAACTGGGTGACGGCCCCAGCCATATCGTGTTTGAGTCCATGCACGAGGGCGCCACCGATGTACACGACCGCGAGCCGTACCTCACTAAAACCACCGACGGTAAGCTGCTCAAATCGTCGACGATCTTTATCCGCAACGATGAGGGCAAACCCGTCGGCATTTTGGGCATCAACTTTGACATTACGCTCATGAAGGCTTTTGAGCGCTCGCTCGACGCTTTTACCGGCACCGGCGGCACGGGCTATACCGAGCCCGAGCCCATTACCAAGAACATCGGCGACCTGCTCGAGGACCTGCTGCACGAGTGCGAGCAGTTTGTGGGCAAGCCCGCGGCACTCATGACCAAAGACGAGCGCATTCGTGCCATTGGCTACCTCGACCGTCGCGGCGCCTTCCTCATTTCCAAGTCGAGCGAGCGCGCCTGCGAGTTCTTTGGCATCTCCAAGTACAGCTTCTATAGCTACCTCAATGAGGCCAAGGCTGCTGCCGGCGACAAGTAGGCACTCGCCTGGATTGCCCCTCCCCTTTTGGGCGCGAGTTCTGGAAAGCGCGAATCCAAGACCGAGCCGCTTGGGAAGTTCCATATAATCGATGTCATTAGTATTTCGAAAGGATGGAACAGAATGGCGTTGAGCAAGGCATCATGCACCGGTCGCGGATTGATTCCGGCAATTGGTGGACATGTGCACCGCATGTTCGATGAGGGTGAAGACGACCTGTTTTCGCTGAGCCTTGACGACGTGATGGATGATCGCCCGTGGACCACCGACGAACTCATGGGCGGCGGGGCTCGCCCGTCAACCCCCAATCCCGCACTTGCGCCTAAGTCCGCACCTGCGCCGACTCCTGCGCAGTCGCCTGTTTCGACGCCCGCGCCTACGCCCGCACCCACTTCGGCGCCCACGACCGCTCCCCGCCCCGCAAGCGACCCGTCCGAGACCGCGGCATTTCTCGCTGCAGCGACGCAGGGCAAATCGGCCGACAGCACCGTTATGTACAGCGCCCAGCAGTTGCCTGTTCCTGCGGCACGCAAGCCTCCGATCGCAAGGCTCGACGAGCCCGTTGCCCATCAGGTTGCCTACGATTCCTGGGCCACAGCCGATCTGGATGAGACCTCTACCGGCATGCCGGCGCTCGACGTTCCAGTTAACCCGCTTTTTGCCACCAACACGAGCGCCGTGGACTATGAGGGCGGTGCAGCATATTCCGATTATTCCGATGACTATGCTGGCAATGGTCGCATCGAGACCGAGGGTTATGGCACCGCATCAAGCGATTATCTCAACGATCCGTACGCCGCCACGCCTGCGCCGGAATATGACCCGGAGGCCGCGTCCGCGCCGGCGTATACCAAAAGCACGGGCGAAGAGCGCTTCGCCGATTATTACGCCGAGGAAAAGGAGCTGCGTTTCTCGGAATTTCCGCAGGCAGTCAAGGTTGCCTTTATCGCCATTATCATTGCCCTGCTCGGCGTCATTGCGTTTGAGGGATTCCAGCTGTTCCGCGGCCCCACCCAAGCGGAGTCGGAGACCCAGCAAAAAGAGGACGAAAACCAGTACCTGGACATCAACACCCTCAAGGGCGACCCCAACGACGGGGATGATGAGTAGCGAGGGTTAAGGGAGGGCCGGAAGAGCCGGCGGCACGTTACGGCTCCAAAAGCCCTGCCATAAAGATGGGCAGATACAGCACGTCACCATCGCGGTGAAGATTGCATTCCGCAAGTACCAGGGCGCGATCGATTCCGTAGCCCTTCGTTGCCAGTGCGTTATCGAGCGCCGCGTGGGACTTAAAGCTCTTGCCCGATTTGACCTCGATGGCAAGCACTTCCCCATCGAACGTCTCTTCCACAAAATCGAGCTCACCGACCTTTTTGGATGTAAAGTAGCGCAATCTAAATCCATGAGCTTTGAGCTCTTGGGCAACGAAGCCCTCAAACGCCGCCCCCATGTTCATGCCAAAGGCGTCTTCCGCCTCCCCATCAAAAACGCCTTGGGCGACCCTTTTGGAATACGACGACATGAGCATTCCGGTGTCCAAGTAAAACAGCTTAAACAGATTTCGTTGCTCACCCAATAAAAGGGGTGCCACGGGCGCCGTTACGTTATACACGGGAAGCGCAACGCCTGCCTCCGATAACCAGAGAAAATGATCTGTCACCTGCGAAAAACGTTTGACACCGTTAATCGATGACAGTTTGAATCGCTTGTTTTTGGAGCCGGCCTCACTGGGAATCAAATCATAGATATCGCGAATAACCAAGCGTAGCTCGGGCGGAGCGTACTTTGCGATGTCATCGCGATACAGGGCGTGAAGATCGCGGTGGATGTTTCGAACCTCGTCGACATTGCGCATCGCCAAGAAGGAATTGACCGCGTCGGGCATGCCTCCCACCACAACATACTGATGGAACAGATCGAGCAAGCGGTCATACAGGTAGCCAGGGAGCTCCCCCTCATCCTTTAGACAGCCCCTGAGCATGTCAAACACGCTGGCACCAACGCCATTTGCCCAGCAAAACTCCTCAAAGTCGAGCGGGTACATCTGGACCTGCTCGACATACCCCACCGGCAGGGAATCGATGCCCTCGAGCTCCACGCCAAGGAGCGATCCGGTAAGGATGTATCGAAAGTCGCCGCGCTGGACCAGGTATTTGATAAACGTCACCACGTTGGGGCATCGCTGCACCTCGTCGATAACCACGACGGTCTTGTTCGCAACCATCGGCTGCGTCGCAGCGATAGACATGCGCATAAGCAGGTCGTCCGCACTTTTCGCCGCCAAAAACGACTCGCGCACGGACGCGTCGGCGATAAGGTCGAACGTCACGACATTTTCGAATGATTCGCTTGCAAACGCGTTGACCAGATATGACTTTCCCACCTGCCGGGCGCCCTTGACCAAAAGAGCCTTGTTAGGCGACAAGGCAAGCCAAGATTCAAACTGTGCTTTCGCTTTTCTCTGTAGCATAAGCGCACCCCTTATTACATGCTGTTTTAGCACTAGGATACACTTTTCCGTAGTTGTTAGGTGCTTATTTCGACACTTTTTCGAGATATTTAAGTGTGTATTACGACACTTTTCCGTACTTTTACACGGCTGATTTCGACACTTTTTCTGATTTAAGCCTAGCAGCAGCCGGCGAAATCAAGCGCCGTCCGCGCGTCATTTCGCACTCGGCGCTTGATTTCTGTCCGCGTGCGCTGATAGACTCCATCGTGTCTGCAAGGAGCGGGCACGTTTTATCCAGAGTCGGGGTAGAGAGTTGGCTCCACGATCCCGACGCCAACCGGCCAAGAGGCACGGTGGCCCTGCCAACATCGATGAACGGAGTCCGTATGGACAATTTCTCCGTGCGCAGCGAGCGCAATTTCCACAACCTGGCAGCCAAGCCAAAACGAATGCATCTTCTGGACAAGCCGAACGGCTATGCCTCGGCCATGGTCAAGAGCAGTCTCCCCCACCAGATGCGCTTTACCGTGCAGGCGCTCGAGAAAGAGCTCTACACCGCCGGCGACCCGCACGTACTGCAGATCAAGCTGCTTGGAGACGACTCGCGCGAGCTGTCTAGCTGGAAGCTGTTTGCCGACGGCACGTGCGTCGCAAGCGGTTCGGGTGACTTTGCCCGCGAGTGCTTCTGCGATGGGGCCGAGGTGTTTTTGGACCTATGCCGAGATGCCGTCGAGGCTGCCGAGCTGCGCCATTGGAGTCAAAGGGAGTACGAGCTGCTGAGTGCTGCGCGTGGGGTTGCTATGGCGTAAGCGAGAGATCTCAGCAGTGTCACTAACGAGCAGAATCGATTTTTGCAATCAAGTCGTTCGCCCATGCCACGGCATCATCGACAGTCGGCAAAACGTTAAGTCCTTCCGCCTGGGAGAAATACAGTGAGTCCCAGCCCACTCCCCTCGAGATCATTGGAGGCCACTCCTGCTCCGCACGATACGCAAAGAGTCTGATACAGACCTCTCGAGTTTTTAGGTAATCAATTTCCCCGTTGGAAATTGCAATCTGGAGATCTATCAGATCATGGGCTCCCTCGGAACAATGGCACCCGAGAATCCGTTCCAGCCTATAGTGAGCGAATCTTCAAGCTTCGTCATGTAATCGTTCAGTGAGGATGCCCTGGCGGTATCGAGGTCGCGCGAGAACCGCGTGGCATCCTTCCCAAAGCGAATCTTCAGGGCATTTCCACCCTTTGCGGCTCCATCGGGTAGCATTTGCCCAACAACAACGGCCGCAATGAGCCTTTTAACGCGGCCCGGTTCTTCGTCCAAATCAGCGCAGAGTCGGTCTATCGCTATGTCAAGGTTACGTCTGCTGGTTGGCTTCTTGACTTCCTTCACGACAGCTCCTTCATCAGTCTCTCATGCTCATTGGAGGTAATAAGACCCTCGGCTTGAGCGTGCTTGGTTGCCTCGATGAGGCGTTCGGTCATAACGGACCCCTTACAAGCCTCAATCGCATCGGCAACGCATTGAGAAGGGATTCCTTCATAGAACGTCGTTTTCGCATTCTCTGGAGCGGGCACTGTTTTTACCCAAGCTGGCAGTTTGCGGCGAATACGCTTTGGTGTTGCCACGGTCACGGCACGAGGATCAACAAGTGCAAGTGCGTGCATAGACAGCACTGATTCGCCCCACAGGAAACCCTCGTCACCAACAAGAGCCACTGCCTCCGCAAAGACGTCACGGGGCGTCGGAACCCATTGGGTGAGCTTGTACACCCCATGTCCTCGGCGCATCAATTTCCCAGTGGCACACCATCGGCTCAGTTCTCCAGTGGTTACGCCAATCTCGCGTGCCTGCGCAGCAGGGGGGTGCGGACGATTTCTTGGACCGCGCCTAGGCGTATCCAAGCTTCCTGCG
>CAUDDF010000057.1:0-11195 GCA_958448275.1 uncultured Collinsella sp. | reverse complement strand
GGTCGTGGGAGACGAGCGACTTGGTGTCGTTCCAGATCCTCACGACGACGGCGGACATGATGATGACGGCGAAAATGGCGTCGGTGGCGATGCCGATCTCGATGATCTCGGGGGCCGTGGGCGCGAGCAGGGCGAGCGTCACGTGGCTACCGTTCTCCATAAGGCAGTACCCGAAGATTTGCTTGAGGATGTTGCGCTGGGAGATGATGCACGTGAGGCCGACGAAGAAGTGCGCGAAGCTGATGGCGAGGGCCGGAGTAGCCACCTCAGCGGTGGGCAGGCTCAGGCGCGTGACCACCGCGAAGCAGATGGCCACCTCCAGACCGGTGAGGATGATGGTCCAGGCCGGCTTGATGGAGGAGGTCAGCGTGCTATCGGCAGGCGAACCCATCTTTTTGTAGGCACGGTTGAGAATGAACGGAACGAGGATCACCTTGGTGACGAAGGCCGACGCGGCCCACATGAGAAGCTCGGTGGCACCGGTGGTGAGGCCCAGGGTGAGCAGCACGCCCACCAGGACAACCGACTGGATCGCGTACCACTTAATGGCGGACGGGATGGTCTTCGAGACGACCACCATGGTGGAGGTCACGATCAGAAGACCGCCCAGGATATTGACTAACGAATAACCCATGTCCTACCTCCTAACCCATCCAACTAGAGGACAGAGGACCGGCGACGACGACCATGATCATGAGGACGACGAACACGAACGCCATGGCGCGCGGAAGGGGCTGGCCGGCGGCCACGGTCTCGCTCGGCTCACCGGGCAGGACCTTACCCATCCAACGCAGGAACCATGCGAAGGTGGCGACGGTCTCGACGACCATGACGCACACGAGGACGAAGATGACCGTGTTGGAAGCACCAACCGCGAAGCCACCGGAAATAATCTGGAACTTGGAGAAGAACGTGCTCATGGGGGGCACGCCGGCGATAGCGGTCGCGGCGACCGCGAAGCCCACGCCCGTGACCGGGTACTTCTTCATGAGGCCCTGGATCTTGGGCAACATACGGGTTCCCAGCGTGAAGCTGAGGGAGCCGGCGATGAGGAAGAACAGGGTCTTGGTGAACGCGTGGTTGAAGATGTGCTCGACGGCGCCGTTGAACGCCATCTGGCTTCCGAACACGGAGAGGCCCAGGCCGAAGAACACGTAGGCGAGCTGCGCGATCGTCGAGAAGGCGAGCAGGCGCTTCATATCCTTCTGGGGCAGGTACATGAGGAAGCCGAAGAGCATGGTCACGACGGCGTCGATGATGGCGACCCAACCGACGATCTCGGGGATATCGCCGGCACTCGCAAGAGCGCGGGCGAACACGCACACGCCGACCTTCACCATGGACGCGCCATGGAGGTAGGCGGAAACGGGCGTGGGGGCCTCCATTGCGGAGGGCAGCCACATGTAGAGCGGGAACTGGGCGGACTTGGCCCAAGCGGCGAACAGGATGAGCAGCAGCACGACGGTCTTCATACCGGAATCGAGCTGGGAGATCGCGCTCAGCGCGAACGTGCCGGTTCCGGCGAACAGGAAGGCCGCGCCGATGTAGAGTCCCAGAGCGCCGATATGGGTGATGATGAGCGCCTTCATACCGGCCTTCTTGGCCGTGGGCGTCATGTAGTAGCTGATGAGGCCCCAGGAGCACACGCCGGTGATCTCGAAGAAAACGAGCTGGCCGACGATGGTGGAGCTGTAGGCGAGACCGGCCATGGCGCCGATGAACGTGGAGAAGTACACGTAGAAGCGGCGACGGGGCGCGTCGGGATGCTCCTTGTTCTTATCGCTCATGTACGGGAACGAATAGATGACGACGAGCAGGCCGATAGCGACGAACGCGGGTGCGAGCAGCGTGCTCATCCGGTCGAATATGAAGCCCATGACCAAGGTCTGGCCCATACTCGCCCAGGTTACATCGACCGCGTTCATGCCGTTTCCGGCAAACGTCGCGGCCAAGCCAACGGAAGCGACCGTGGCGATGCCGCCGGCAAAGGCGCAGATCCATTTAGCGTAGGGACGCGGCAGCATGACGATGAGCAGGGAGCCCAGCATGGGGACGGCGATCGCCACCATGGCAAAGAGGGACAAGCTCGATTCGATTGACATAGTTTCTCCCTTCTCCCTACACGCCTACGACGACGAAGACGAACGCGAGGACCGCGATGCCGACGACGGCCCAGGTCTGGTTACCGAGCACCTTGAAGCGCGAACGGGAAACGGAGTTCTCGAGCACGCCGCAGACAACGAAATCGACCAGGCACTTGACAAGGAAGACGACGGCGCCCACGAGAGCGGTGACGCCGATGGTCGCGGGCTCTCCCCAGGGGATGAAGATGGAGGTGAACCAAGCGACGACCACGACCTGCTTCATGCCCATGGCGAGCTTCATCATGGCCAGGGACGGGCCGGAGAGCTCGGCGAGCGGGCCCTCCTGGAGCTCCTGCTCGGCTTCGGCCTGATCGAACGGAAGCTTGCCGAGCTCCATATAGCAGGCGGCCGCGAAGGCGACGCCGGCGAGGATGACGGCGACGACGCTCGAGACGTTGCCCGTAACGATGTGCTGACCCATGGTCGCAATGTCCGTGGAGCCGCACACGATGGCGACGGTAAACAGCGCGATGAGCATGGACGGCTCGATGAGCACGCTCATGAGGAGCTCGCGGATACCGCCGAAGCCCGCGTAGGCGTTGGAGGAATCCACGCCGGACAGCGCGAAGAAGAAACGGGACAGCGCGAGCGCGTACATGATGGTGATGGCGTCACCAAAGACGGGCATGGGGCTCTCGAGCGTGAACATGGGCAGGCCCATGGCGAGCATGAACGACACCGCGAGGAACAGCGGCGGCATGATGCGCAGCACGAAGCTCGAGTCGGAACTCACGGACTCGGGACGCGCCATGAGCTTCGCGAGGTCCCGGTAATCCTGAAGGATGGACGGACCGCGGCGATTGTGCATCTTCGCGCGAATCACACGGGCGAGGCCGGAGAAGAAGGGCGCGACCAGCATGACCACGAGGCCCTGCGCTATCGCAAGAACGATGTTCATAATATCCTCTCCCCTCTCTAGACCATGACCACGGCGAGCACGAGGAAGACCACGAGCGCCGCGACGATGTAGCAGATGTATACGGAGTAGTTGCCGCCCTCGATCTTGGAGGCGAGGCCGGCCAGCTTATCGGCACCCTCGCTCGGTGCATCGACCAGGAAGCGGTCGGGCAGGGGCTCAACGCCCTGGGCGACACCGGTGAGCTTCTGGAACACGTGCGCGATGGACCAGCAGATCTTGGTGCATACCTCGCGCAGGGTGTAGAGCGGGCCCATGAAGAGCTCTACGTCTGACGCGAAGCTCGTGGCGACGACGGGCATGTGCTCGTTGGGCTCGTAGCCGCACGCCCAAGGGTCGGTCTTCTTAGCGGGGGCCTTGGTGCCGAGGCAGGACCTCAACACGAACGCGAGGCCGGTGAGGACCACGAGCGCGATGGCGATCGCGGGGGTGGAGGTGGCGGCACCGGAAATCTCGTTCACCAGAGACACGCCCGAGGTGGCTGTGACGGCAGAGCCGGCAAGCACGCTCTGGGCGACGTCGCCCAGAACCGGGGCGATGACGGGAGAGCCGATTCCCAGCACCACGCAGATGGCCGCGAGGAGCATCTGCGAGAACAACATCGGAGCCGGGGACTCCTTGGCGTTCGCGGCCTCCTGGGAACGAGGGCTGCTCGCGAACGAGACGCCGTAGGCCTTCACGAAGCACGTGACGGCCAGGGCACCGGTGATGGCGAGGGCGGCCGCGGAGGCGACGGCGAACACCATGACGACCGGGTCGGAGAGCGTCGAGATGTTGAACAGGGACTGGTAGGTGAACCACTCGGAAACGAAGCCGTTGAGCGGCGGGATAGCCGAGATGGCAAGGGCACCGATGAGGAAGCAGACGGCCGTGACCGGCATACGGCGGAACAGGCCGCCCATCTTCTCCATGTTGCGCGTACCCGTGGCATAGAGCAGGGAGCCCGCGCCGAGGAACAGCTCGCCCTTGAACATGGCGTGGTTGAGCGTGTGGTAGAGGGCGGCCATGAGCGCGATCGTCGCGATGACGTCGTTGCCCAGGGCGTGCGCCGTCATGGACGCGCCGACACCGAGCAAGATGATGCCGATGTTCTCGACGGAGTGGTAGGCCAGCAGGCGCTTAATGTCGTGCTCGTGGAGGGCGTAGACGACGCCCAGGACCGACGAGATGGATCCAAAGACCAGGACCATGAGGCCCCACCAGAGCTGGACGCCCGAACCCGCGAGCAGGTCGAGACCGACCTTGAGGATTCCCAGGATGCCGATCTTGATCATGCCGCCGGACATGAGGGCGGACACGTTGGACGGCGCCTCGGGGTGCGCCTGGGGCAGCCAGGAGTGCAGCGGGATGATACCGGCCTTTGCGCCGAATCCGAAGAACGCGAGGACGAAGCACGCGGAGGAGACGGCGGGTCCAAAGTCATGCGTACGGAAATCACTGAAGCTGAAGGAACCGCCCACGCCGTTGGTCATGAGCAGGAAGCTCGCCATGATAAGGACAAAGCCCACGTGCGCGATGACGAAGTAGAGCCAACCGCCCCTAATGGAGTTCTTGTTCTCCTCGATAACGACAAGGAAGTAGCTCGTAAGGGACATGAGCTCAAAGGCGACCAGGAACCAAAACACGTTGTCGGCGGTGATGACGAGCATCATGGACGCCACAAAGGTGTTAAAGAAGAAGCCGGCGCGGCCCTTTTTGCCCGGGTACTCATCAAAGTAGTTGAGACCGTAGATCGAGCCGGCAAACGCGAGCACCGAGATGAGCGCCACGAACAGGCCGGACAGCTGGTTGAGCAGCAGCTGGAAATGGGCAAACGGGAAGAACACGATGGTGTCGACCGACGTGACATCGCCCAGCACGGCCTGGATACCGGCCACAAACGAAAGCACCGCGGCGACGGCGCCGATTAGGCAGCCGGCGGTCTTGGCGGCGTTATCGGCCTTGATCAGCAGAACCGAGGCGAGCGCACCGATGCACGAGACGGCAAGCGATGCGATAAACAGCGTCATGCTATCCATTGTTTACGCTCCCTTCTGCTTTCTCGGACAGGCCCTGGGCCACAGCGGTAACGTCGACGACCGGACCGTTTTCGATCGAGCGCAGGCGCTTGGCCTCGTCGAGCTCGCGATCGGCCGCGCCACCCATGACGGTCAGCGCCTTGGTAGGGCACGCCGCCACACAATGCGGGCCGTCCGGATCGAATGCGCACAGGTCGCACTTGACAGCGCAGGTGTACTGACCAGGAGCCCACGTAAGCAGGCTGCTCAGGGACTTAGGATACGAAGGCGTCGGGTCGCACATGCCTGCGACACCGGCGATAGACGTGCCATCGGGATGGATGACTCCGAAGGGGCACGCGATGGCGCACAGCCTGCACCCGATGCACTCCTGCTCCTTGACGTGGATGCGATCGCCATCGTGCTCGATGGCATTCACCGGGCAAACCTCGGCGCAGGGGGCACCCTCGCAATGGTGGCAGGCAAGGGCGGCCGAAATACCGCCGGTCTTCACGAGCGCCAAGCGCGGCGTATCCTGAAGACCCTGCATCCGGTGGGCGTCGGCACAGGCGGACTGGCATGTTCCGCAGCCGATGCACCTCTCCGGGTTGATGTCGATGAAGCGGTTCATCCCCACTTCCTTTCAAAATAACGGGCCGGGCTCCCGAACGTACGGGACGCCCGGCCCAAAAAGCCAACGAGAACGGGACTACACGATTTGGTTCACGTGCGTCTCGTCATCGAACTTGGCGGCGCCGGGCTCAACGTCCTGGGGAGCGGCGGCGTCCACCAGAGCCTGCTTGAGCTCGGTGTACTGACGCTCCACCTCGCCCTCAGCCCAGACCTGGTCGGCGATAGCGTCGACCTGGCAGGCGGAGAACTTGTCCTCGGGCGTATGCGAGACCGGGTCGACCTTGTGAATGGTCAGCTCGTTGCACTTGCCGATCCACCACTGGTAGGTCATATAGACCGTGCCCTTGTTGATGCGGTCGCTCACGTCGGCGCGGCTGTATACCTGGCCACGGCGGCTGTGAATCGAGACGATGTCGCCGTTCTTGATGCCGCGTGCCTCGGCGTCCGCGGGATTCATGCGGACAAAGCCGGGCTCGTCGGCGAGCAGCGCCAGCGTCTTGCAGTTGCCAGTCATCGAGCGGCAGCTGTAGTGACCGACCTCGCGAACGGTGCACAGAATGAGCGGGTACTCATCGTCGGGAAGCTCGGAGGGCGCCTCCCAGTCGTGCGCCATCAGGTTGGCGCGGCCGTCCTTGGTGGTGAACTTGCCACCAGCGAACATGTCGGGCGTACCGTGGTCGTTCACATCGGTGCTCTTGACCGGCCACTGGGCGTAACCTCCCTCGGGAGCCATCTTCTCGTAGGTTGCGCCCACAAAGTTGGGGCACAGGCTGATGCACTCGTTCCAGATCTGCTCGGTGTTGTCGTAGTGCATGGGGTAACCCATACGCGTAGACAGGTCCGCGAAGATCTCCCAGTCGTGACGGCACTCGCCCTTGGGCGGAACGGCCGCGTCAAAGTGCTGGAAGCTACGGTCGGATGCGGTAAAGACACCCTCGTGCTCGCCCCAAGAGGTGGCAGGCAGGATGACGTCGGCGAGCATGGTCGTCTGCGTCATAAAGATGTCCTGGCAAATGAACAGATCCAGCTCGGAGAGCGTCTTGCGCATACCGGCCGAATCGGGCTCGGTCTGCACCGGGTCCTCGCCGTAGTTGTAGAAGCAGTGCACCTTGCCCTCGTCGACCAGGTGGCCCAGGTCGGTGAGCTTGTAGCCCTCCTCGAGCGGGAGCTTTTCCTCGGGCACGCCCCAAGCCTTGGCAAACTTGGCACGCACAGCCGGGTCGGTGACCTTCTGGTAGCCAGGGTACAGGTTGGGCAGCATGCCCATATCGCAGGAGCCCTGGACGTTGTTCTGACCACGCACGGGCGCGAGGCCGGAATTGGGTTTGCCGATCTGGCCGGCAACGCAGGCGATGGAGGCGATGGTGTGCACCGTCTTCAGGTTCTGCTTCTGCTGGCATACGCCCATGCCCCAGCCAATGATGGCAGAGGGCTTCGCCGTGGCGTACATCTCGGCAGCTTGGTGGATCAACGCGGGCTCGACACCCGTGATGTCCTGTACGGATTCGGGAGTGTAGTTCTTGATGGTCTCCCACCACTCGTCAAAGCCGTTCGTGTGCTCGGCGACGAATTCCTTGTCGTAGAGGCCATCGTTGACCAAGCAGTTGGCAAAGGCGTTGAGGAACGCGACGTTGCAACCGTTCTTGATCGGAAGGTAGAGATCGGCGATACGCGCGGTTTCGATATGGCGCGGATCGGCGACGATGATCTTGCAACCCTTTTCTTTGGCTCGCACGATACGCCTTGCGACGATGGGGTGCGAATCGGCAGGGTTATAGCCGAAGAGGAAAATGCAGCCCGCATCCTCCATACCGGGGATGGAGCATGACATGCAACCTGAACCAACCGTGTCCATCAGACCGAGGACAGTAGGGCCGTGTCAAGTACGGGCGCAGTTGTCCACGCTGTGGGTGCCGATGCACGCACGCGTAAACTTCTGCATGACGTAGTTCGCCTCATTGCCGCCGCCTCGCGAAGAGCCGGTGGTCATGACAGCGTTAGGACCATATTCGTCAATTATGGCCTGCATCTTAGATGCGGTGAAATCCAGTGCCTCGTCCCAGCTTACGCGCTCAAGACCCGCGCCCTTAGTGCGGCGGATCATCGGGTGCAGTACGCGAGGAGTCAAGATCTTGGTGTCGTTGATGAAGTCGTAGCCGCTCATACCCTTAAGGCACAGCTCGCCCTGATTGGTGATGCCGTTGAGCGGTTCGGTACCCACGACCTGGCCGTTTTGGACCAGGAGGTTAAACTGGCAACCGGCGCCGCAGTACGGGCAGATCACTTTATGCTTCTCCATGACACCCTCCTTCCTTTTTCTGCTACCGAATACTCGGTACTTATTTGACAATCATTGGGCCTGTCGCCCGACGCTTACGCCTCGTTTTCGATGGTGGCGCGGGCACGCTCGGCAGTCAGTTCTGCCAGACGCTCCTCGTCTACCAGGGTGAGGCCCTTGGTCGGGCATGCCTCGGCACACGCCGGACCGCCGGGACGGTCCACGCACAGGTCGCACTTGAGCACGAAGCTCTTAGTCTGCGAACCGACGCGAACGTCACCCATCAAGACGGGGACCTGCGTGGTCGCCACGCTCACGGCGCCAAAGGGGCATGCCATGACGCAGCTCTTGCAGCCAATGCAGTTGTCCTCGTTGACGCCGATGCGATGGTTCTTTGGATCAAAGAACAAGGCGCCCGTAGGACAAGCCTTGGCGCACGGGGCATCCTCGCAGTGATGGCAAGCCACCGGTGCGGAGATCTCGTACGTACGCGTCACGCGCAGGCGCGGCGCGGCGATGTTGCCGGGAATATCGTGTGCCTCGATGCACGCCGCCATACAGGTTTGGCATCCAATGCAGCGTGAAGAATCAGCCACGACTCGTTTATTGCCCATGTTGTTCACTCCCTCCTGAATCCCATGCCGGAGAGACCCTGTCGACGTTGCCCCAAGCCGCCCGTGGCCTGGCGTCGGCATATCGAATGCATGCGGCGAAACAGACACTCGGTAGAATTTCTCCAACGGTATACAGGTTGAATATACGCAGTTGCAGGGGGCAAACTTGAGCATAACCCCTGCAATACGGGTGTATTGCAGGGGTTTTGGCAGGTTGGAATTATTCTCTAGAAGCTATAAAGGTGAGTGTATTACATGCGTACATCCAAGGGAGATTTCACGCTCGTTTCTGAAAGATGTAGTACGTTTGTAATATCGTTTACACTCAATTACTCTAGTGCAATAAAGTAGTGGTTGTAAGATTGGCTATTATTAGCCGATGTTGTATTTGACTATTCAAATTGCACGCTCATTAAGGGAGGCCAGTGATGTCATCGACTCAAAAACGAGCCATCCTGCAGGTGCGCATTCGCGAGGAAGACAAGCAGCATGCCGAGCGTCTCTACGACGCCATGGGCACATCGCTCGCCGAGGCTGTCCGTCTATTTGTCGCGCAGAGTATTTTGATGCGCAAGCTCCCATTTCAACCGGTCGCCGTGCGCTCCAAGGACGGCACGGCCGCCTATGGACTGCTCAAAGCATACGGGGACCCCAATCGCCGCTCCGAGGAGCGCAATGCCTGGATTGAATACCTAGCCACAGAAAGCGACGAGTCGGTTTTGGGTCCCGAGGAAGTAGATATCCATGAGTAGCACCATCATCGACGAGACCGTCATCCTTCGCTACCTGCTTAACGACGACGAGGTCCTGTCACCGCGCGCCGCCAAGGTCATCGCCACGCGCACCGCACGTGTCTACCCCGAAATCATCACGCGCGTCGTGGTCACGCTGCGCGACGTCTATAAGGTTCCCCGCGTTGAAATTGCTGCGGCCATGAAAAGGCTGCTCGATGACGTCATGGTCGACGAGCCCACCGTTGTCGCCCTTGCCGTCAAACTCTTCGGCAAGACCCATATGGACTTTACCGACTGCCTCCTCGCAGCCCGAACCGCCATCTACAACGATGATGTCGTGAGCTTTGGCAAGCCCATCATCCAAGGCATGATCGATTACCGCCGTAAACGCCAAACCGCCGCCGACGCTCGCGACCGCGCCGCCGAAGCCCGCAGCCGAAGCACCGACTCCACCATCGACAAGCTCCGCCATCACGGTCGCCACTAACCCCATCCCCACCTGAGTTGCGGTGAAATACGGACTGATGCCTTTAAAGGCCACAACAGTCCGTATTTCACCGCAACTTATTGAAGGTGGACCGCGAACGATTTCGCCATCGGGAGTCGGCGTAGGGTTTTATTGTCGGAATGCCGTAACCGCGCATCATGGCACCGAACGATTCTACGTCGTAGGTGTCCGAGAGTTTGAAATGAATGACGTTGTGGCCCATGGCGCGAAGGTTCGCGTCGCGCATGAGGGCCGCTCGATACGTTTTTGCCGCCGCCCGCTCTGGATCATTTTGAGCCTCGTCTTCAAACTTGCCTAGCCCATGCAGCTCTGCCAGCGTCCATGAGCCGTCTGGCATCTGCCAGCCATAATCTGCTAGATAATAGCCAGCGTTTCCCGGTCGCGTTATCTCAACTTGAAGCTCGGGCGCGGCAACCCCAGCGAGAATCATCGCTGCTCTCGCCTCAGACTCGCCGCCATTGTCTGACCTGCCGTCCATATACTCAAAAACGTCAAAAGCACGCGCGATGCCATGCAGCCCTCGACAATTTGCCTGCGCATATGCTCGCAGCTCTTCGCGTTCGACATCGTACTCACGGGCCAAGCCATCGACATAACCCAGCGCATAGCGAAAGGCGCTCGATCGCGCGATATCAACAACCGTTCGACACGGATCCGTCAGTGTAAACAGACCAAGCCGCCACACTTCGCCCGGGCGCCAGCGCTTGTATTCAACGAACTCATACGTATCACGCCTTGTAGACCGTGGCAGCAGCACTTGCACTTTATCCAGAAGCGTATACGCCGAGCCGATGCCGTAGAGCAACGCTGCTGTCGCTCCGCAAAACACAGCATCCGGTTCAACGACCGCAATAGCGGATGCCAGCTGAAAGATACGATCTTCAACCCCAAGATTATTCCAATAGACCGGATCCGCATACACATGGTTGTAAAGACGAAGCATGAGCTCTTCCTGCATAAGCTCGCGCGCACGGCGTTCATCCCAAGGATCAATTGTTATAAGCAGCTGTCCATCTTGATGAATTCCAACGGCCGAGAATAGCATCCTTGCATAGGACTGCGGAAAATGTTTGCCTTTATCGAGCATGGCCAACCCCATAACCATCACGGCGGAGAGAATACCATTACGCTATCGCATGCTTCCGTCCGCAGGCCTTGCCAAAAGCTGACCAAAAGCTTGACGTCGCAGGTCAGAGCTTCAAAAAATATTTCCACTCTCGGTAGACGGTCGCTACGATCCTCCCAACGGCATCAAAATCCAACCTTACAAATAGTTGCGGTGAAATACGGACTACATGGGCCATAAAAGCCGAAAAGGGGGTGCGGACAGAAAGTTGGACCGCGGGGCGGTCCGGACTGGAGGTTCGCATG
>CAUDDF010000056.1:0-11394 GCA_958448275.1 uncultured Collinsella sp. | reverse complement strand
TGCCCTACCGGGAGTAGCCCCGACGGTTGACAAAACTATAGGAACACCCAACGACCAGACAAAAATGACTAGTCATTGGGGACGTTCTTAAATGACTACCTTACAGCGCCAGCGCGTCGGCGACTTCGGAGGCGCAGGCCAGGGCATCGGACATGGCACTCACCACAAGCGAGCTGCCGTTGCGGGCGTCACCGGCCACGTACACCGGTGCGGCATCCGCGGCGACGCCGTCGACACGGGCCGCAAGGTGCGACCCCTCGGCAGCCATTACCGGCAGCGGACGACCAGCGGTGGCAACAGGCACGCTCACCGCATCGAACACGCCATGCTCGGGACCCGTAAAGCCGCAGGCGATGAGCACCAGCTGCGCCGGCACCTCGTGCTCGGAGCCCGCGATGCGCTCGGGCTTGCCGGCCGACCAGTCCAAATCGACCACGCGCAAACCCGCGGCCGCACCCTTCTTGTCTAGCAGCACCCCGAGGGTATCCACGCCCCAGGCACGCATCTCGCCGCCCATGGCGGCAATGGCCTCCCGCTGGCCATAGTCAGTCTTCTTCACATTGGGCCACTGCGGCCAGGGGTTGCTCGCCGCGCGCTTATCGGGCGCAGCCGGCAAGAACTCAAACTGGCGCACGCTGCGCGCACCCTGGCGCACCGCGGTACCCACGCAGTCGTTACCGGTATCGCCGCCGCCAATGACCACGACGTCCAGGCTGCGCGCGTCAATAGCGGGCTCGCCGCCGTCGAGTACCGACACGGTCGAAGCCGTCAGGTAGTCCACGGCGTACACCACGCCCGGAGCATCCACGTTCGCAGCCGAAAGCCCGCGCGGGGCACGGGCACCAGCAGCCACCACAACGGCGTCAAAGCCATCGAGCTTGGCCGCCACCGCAGGATCCGTCACATCGGCGCTCAGCTCAAACACAATGCCCAGCTCGCGCATGAGCGCCACGCGACGCTCGACCACGGACTTCTCGAGCTTCATGTTGGGAATGCCGTACATGAGCAGACCGCCCGGGCGGTCATCGCGCTCAAACACCGTCACGCGGGCGCCGCGGCGGGCGAGCTCCCATGCTGCCACCAGGCCAGCAGGACCGGAGCCCACCACGGCGACCGTGGGTGCGCCCTCCCCCGCCGGCTCAAAGCGACGCGGGCCACCGTTTGCCCATTCGTGGTCGCTGATCGCACGCTCGTTGTCATGGATCGTCGTGGGCTGACCGTCGACCGACCCCAAGTTGCATGCGGCCTCGCACAGCGCCGGGCACACGCGGCTCGTGAACTCGGGCATGGGCGAGGTGAGGGACAGACGCTCGGCAGCCTCGTCCCAGCGGCCGCGGTACACCAGCTCATTCCACTCGGGAATCAGGTTATGCAGCGGGCAGCCGCTCGGGCGTGCCTTGCCAAAGCTCGCGCCCATCTGGCAAAACGCCACGCCGCACATCATGCAACGGCTCGCCTGGGCGCGACGTGCATCGTCATCGAGCTCCACGTACAGCGGATCAAAATCATGGCTGCGCTCCTCCACGGGGCGAAGCTCGTGGGTCACGCGATCGATATCAAGAAAAGCACCGGGCTTACCCATGGCACTTACGCCTCCTTCTTGGTCGAAGCAACAGAGCTGGCAGCCACGGACGCAGCGCCCGCAGCACCGCCCGCAACATCAAAGCGGGCAACGTCGGCAGCGTCGGCGCGACCGGTCACGATGTCAAACGCCAACTCCTCGCCCTGCGCATGCGTCTTGTCCACGGCCTCGGCCGCAGCGACAATCGCCAGCACGCGCTCGTACTCGGTCGGAATGACCTTCACAAAGTGCTTGCTCATCGAGTCGAAGCTGTAGAGCAGCTTAATGCCGCGCGGGCTCTGCGTCGCGTCCACGTGCTCTTGGATGAGCACACGAATCTGCGCCAACTCGTCGGCCGTCGGGGCCTTGAGCTCCACGCTCTCATGGTTCACGCGGGCGTCGAGCGTGCCGTATTGGTCAAAGACATAGGCCACGCCGCCCGTCATACCGGCGGCAAAGTTCTGCCCGACCTCGCCCAGGATGAGCGCCAGACCGCCCGTCATGTACTCGCAGCCATGATTGCCGCAGCCCTCGACCACCACGGTGGCACCGGAGTTACGCACGGCAAAACGCTGGCCGGCAAGACCGTTAATGAAGCCGCGGCCGCTCGTGGCGCCAAAGAACGCAACGTTGCCCACGATGATGTTCTCATCGAACTTGTAGGTCGCATGCGGGTTGGGGCGCACCGACACCTCGCCGCCCGAAAGGCCCTTGCCAAAGTAGTCGTTGGCGTCGCCGCACACGTTGAGCGTAATGCCGCGCGGCAGGAAGGCGCCAAAGCTCTGACCGGCCGAACCGTCGCAATCGATAGTGATGGAGCCGGCGGGCAGGCCCTCGGGATGCGCCTTGGTCACCGCGTTGCCCAAGATGGTGCCCACGCAGCGGTTGACGTTGGCGATATCGGCGCGGAAGCGAATCGGACGCAGGTGCGCACGGGCATCGGCCGTGTAGGGCACAAACAACGTGGAGTCGAGCGTCTTGTCGAGCTCGCTGTCCGCAGCCATCTGGGGCAGGAAGTGACGGCCGTCGGCACCCGGGATGTGGGCACCAAACTCACAGGTCGCGCTCGCCAGCACGGGCGACAGATCCAGCAGGTTAGCCTTGCGGTTGCCCGGGACCTCAATCTGGCGCAAGCACTCGGGATGGCCGACCATCTCGTCGACGGTGCGGAAGCCCAGGCTCGCCATGACCTCGCGCAGCTGCTCGGCAACAAAGAGCATAAAGTGCTCGACGTGCTCTGGCTTGCCGCGGAAGCCGCGACGCAGGCGGCAATTTTGCGTAGCGATGCCGGCCGGGCAGGTATCCTGCTGGCAGTCGCGCTGCATGAGGCAGCCCATGGAGATGAGCGGCATGGTCGCAAAGCCAAACTCCTCGGCACCCAGCAGGCAGGCGACGGCAACATCGGTGCCGTCCATGAGCTTGCCGTCGGCCTCGAGCACCACGCGCGAGCGCAGGCCGTTTTGCAGCAGCGTCTGCTGGGCCTCGGCAAGACCGAGCTCCAGCGGCAGACCGGCGTGCCAAATGGAATCGCGAGCAGCGGCACCCGAGCCGCCGTTGTGGCCGCTGATCAAGATCTTGTCGGCAGCACCCTTGGCAACACCGGTGGCGATGGTGCCGACACCGGCCTCGCTGACCAGCTTAACCGACACGCGAGCGCCGGGGTTGGCGTTCTTAAGATCGAAGATCAGCTCTGCCAGGTCCTCGATGGAGTAGATGTCGTGGTGCGGCGGAGGCGAGATCAGGCCGATGCCGGGCGTGGACTGACGGACCTCGGCAATCCAGGGGTAGACCTTCTTGCCGGGCAGGTGGCCACCCTCGCCAGGCTTGGCGCCCTGGGCCATCTTGATCTGAATCTCGAAGGCGCTGCACAGGTAGCGGCTCGTCACGCCAAAGCGCGCGCTTGCCACCTGCTTGATGGCGGAGTTCTTGGAGTCACCGTTAGCCAGCGGGGTCTCGCGGCGCGGATCCTCGCCGCCCTCGCCGGAGTTGGAACGGCCGTGCAGGCGGTTCATGGCGATGGCCATGCACTCGTGTGCCTCTTTGCTGATGGAACCGTACGACATGGCGCCGGTGTTAAAGCGGCGGACGATGTTGAGCGCGGGCTCGACCTCGTCAAGCGAAACCGGCGTGCGGCCGCTGACATTAAAGTCGAGCAAGTCGCGCAGGCGCACGGCGCGGCCGGTGCGGTGCAGGCGGGCGCTGTACTCCTTAAAGGTGTCGTAGCTGTCCTCACGGCAGGCGGTCTGCAGCAAGTAGACAGTCTGCGGATCGATGAGGTGATCCTCGCCACCAAGCGGGCGCCACTTGGTCAGGCCCAGCGTGGGCAGTTGATCGGGAGCCGGGCTCTTAAGGATAGCGAGCGCGGCGTCATAGCGCTCATTTTGCTCGCGTTCGACCTCCTCGACACCCATACCGCCCACACGGCTCACCGTGCCGGCGAAGTACGCGTTGACGAACTCCGGCGTAAAGCCAACGGCCTCGAAGATCTGCGCCGAATGGTAGCTCTGCACCGTGGAGATGCCCATCTTGGACATGATGGAGACGATGCCGGCGGTCGCAGCCTTGTTGTAGTTGGCGATGCCCTGCTCGGCTGTCACGTCCAGATCGCCGTGCGCCGCCAAATCGCGGATGCACGCATGCGCGTTGTACGGGTAGATGCCGCTTGCGGAGTAGCCCACCAGTGCCGCAAAGTCGTGCGGAGACACGGCATCGCCGCACTCCACCACGATATCGGCAAAGGTGCGCACGCCGGCACGGATCAAGTGGTTGTGCACGCAGCCCACGGCGAGCAGCGACGGCACGGGCACCTCGCCCGCAGCGGCACGGTCGCTCAGCACCACGATGTTCACGCCATCGCGAACCGCAGCCTCGACGTCTTCGGCAAGCTGCTTGAGCGCAGCCTGCAGCGCGCCCTCACCCGCGTCGCGGCGGTACACGGCACGGAACCGGCGGGTCTTAAAGCCCACGCGGTCGATGGCGCAGATGCGGTCAAACTCTTCCTCGTTGAGCAACGGGCGCTCCAAGCGCACCAGCTGGCAGGCCGTGCGGGAATCCTCGAGCAGGTTGCCGTGGTTGCCCAGGTAGAGTGTGGTCGAGGTGACCATATGCTCGCGTAGGGCGTCGATGGGCGGGTTTGTGACCTGAGCGAACAACTGATAGAAGTAGTCAAAGAACGAACGCGTCTTCTTGGACAGGCAGGCCAGCGGCGCATCGATGCCCATCGAGGCGAGCGGCGCCTTGCCCTGCTGGGCCATGGGACGCACGACCTCGTCAATGTCATCCCAGTGGTAACCGAGTTTGGCCATACGCACGGTGGCAGGTACCTCGGCGTCCTCGGCGGGCGTTGCCGCAACGGGCTCATCGAGCGCGTCAACGGTTAGCGTCTCCTCGGCAATCCAATCACGGTAGGGCTTTTCCTTGGCGTAACGGGCGCGCAGCTCATCGTTGTAGATGACGCGCCCGCGGGCAAAGTCGACCTCGAGCATCTGGCCCGGTCCCAGGCAGCCGCTCGTCAGGATGTTCTCGGGGCTCACCTCGATGGTGCCCACCTCGCTTGCCAGCATAAAGCGACCGTCGCGCGTCACATAGTAGCGGGCGGGACGCAGGCCGTTACGGTCGAGGGCGGCACCCAGCGTGCGACCGTCGGTAAAGGCGATGGCCGCCGGGCCATCCCACGGCTCCATGAGCATGGACTGGTAGGCGTCGTAGGCGCGACGCTCCTCACTCAGACTATCGTTGTGGTCCCACGGCTCGGGCAGCAACATGGACGCGGCACGCGTGAGCGGGCGACCGTTCATGACCAAAAACTCAAGCACGTTGTCCAGAATCGCGGAGTCGGAACCCTCGCGGTTGATGATGGGCATCACGCGCTCAAGATCGTGCTGCAACACGGGGCTGTACAGGTTGGGTTCGCGGGCGCGAATCCAGTTGACGTTGCCCTTGAGGGTGTTGATCTCGCCGTTGTGAATGATAAAACGGTTGGGGTGCGCACGCTCCCAGCTGGGCGTGGTGTTGGTGGAGTAGCGCGAGTGGACGAGCGCCACGGCCGTTTTGACGGCGGCGTCGTTGAGGTCGATGAAGAAGCGGCGCATCTGCGTGGCGACCAGCATGCCCTTGTACACGATGGTGCGCGAACTCATGGAACAGACGTAGAAAATCTTGTCGCGCAAGGCGAACTCAGCGTCGGCCTTCTTCTCGATGGTGCGGCGGCACACGTACAGGCGGCGCTCGAAGGCATCGCCGGCGGGCGTGTCGTCCGGACGGCCCAGGAAGGCCTGCAGGATAGTGGGCATGCAGGCGCGGGCCGTCTCGCCCAGGTCGTGCGGGTCGACGGGCACCTCGCGCCAAAAGAGCAGCGGCACGCCGGCCTCGGCGCAGCCCTCCTCAAACACGCGGCGGGCATCCTCTACGCCCTTGTCGTCCTGTGGGAAGAACAGCATGGCCACGCCATAGTCGCCCTCTGCCGGCAGAATCTGGCCGCACTTTTGGGCCTCTTTACGGAAAAAGTGATGCGGAACCTGGAACAGAATGCCAGCGCCGTCGCCGGTATTCTTCTCGAGTCCCGTGCCGCCGCGGTGCTCCAAGTTGACCAGAATGGACAGCGCATCGTCCAGAATCTGGTGATGGCGCTCGCCGTTGATATCGGCGAGCGCGCCGATGCCACATGCATCGTGGTCGAATTCGGGGCGATAAAGGCCCTGCTGCTGAGCGGAATCTGCCTGCATCGCGATCCTCCCCTAGATATTTAGACAGTCAGTTGAATAGGCATACTAGGAGCATCGCCGGCCTGTTGTGTTTCCCACCCGTTTCGAAACAATCGCGTAACGCACGCCCTACGAGTGGACACCGCCGACCTCAAGGGCGACAACATAGGCCCCAAGTTCGGCCTGCAAGCTCACCGCTTCAAACATCTCAATCTGTAACAGGAAGACCCAATTTCCATCCCTATTTGTTACAGATTAAGACATTTCGGTAACCCCCCTTTCACCATCCTATTCAAATACAACAATTTTGTTAGTCTTGGTTAACTTTTTAGCCTAAAACGGGTATCCTTTGCGGCGTCAAACAAACGGCACGCATGCCGTGCCACATTAAGGAGGCCCCTATGGCAAACCAGACAGACCGGCAGACGATCCAACTCGTCCTTATCCGCCACGGAGAGTCGGAGTGGAACAAACTCAACCTGTTCACCGGCTGGACCGACGTAGAGCTCACCGACACGGGCCGCGAAGAAGCCGCCGCAGGCGGTCGAGCCCTCAAAGAAGCCGGTTTCGACTTTGACGTCTGCTACACTTCGCGCCTCAAGCGCGCGATCCACACCCTCAACATCGTGCTCGGCCAAATGGATCGCGAGTGGCTGCCCGTCATCAAATCCTGGAAGCTCAACGAGCGCCACTACGGCGCGTTGCAGGGTCTCAACAAGGCCGATGCCGCGGCGGAGCACGGCGACGAACAGGTGCTCATCTGGCGCCGCTCCTTCGATATCTGCCCGCCGGCACTCGAGCCGAACGACGCGCGCGATCCCCACACCCAGGAGCAATACCGTGATGTCGCACCCGACCAGCTGCCCTACACCGAGTGCCTCAAGGACACGATAGCCCGTGCCTGGCCTTATTTCGAAGACGAGATTCGCCCCCAGATGCTCGCCGGCAAGCGCGTACTCATCGCCGCACACGGCAACTCCCTGCGCTCTCTCGTCATGAAGTTCGAGCACCTCACGCCCGAGGAGATCCTCAAGGTCAACATCCCCACCGGCGTGCCGCTCGTCTACACCTTCGATGCCGATTTCAACGTCCTCGACAAGCGCTACATCGGCGACCCGGCGACCATCGCCGCCAAGATCGACGCCGTGGCCAACCAAGGCAAGGCGCACAAGTAGCCCAAACCTAAACCCAGGGCGTGGCGCCGCGCAACCCAAGTGCAGCGCCACGCCACCCCAACGTAGGAACCAGCCATGCTCAACCATCTCAAACAACACTTTGGCTCGCACCGCACCGGCGGTCACGGAGGCCTAGACATTGCACGGCATATCGGCCCCGGGCTTCTCGTGACCGTCGGCTTTATCGATCCGGGCAACTGGGCCTCCAACATGGCCGCCGGCTCGCAGTTTGGCTACGCGCTGCTGTGGATCGTCACGCTGTCCACGATCATGCTCATCGTGCTGCAGCACAACGCGGCGCACTTGGGCATCGCCACGGGCGCCTGCCTTGCCGAGGCCACGACCCGCTTTCTCCCCCGCTTCGTTGGACGCACGGTGCTCGCCAGTGCCTATCTCGCGACCATCGCCACCGCCATGGCCGAAGTCCTGGGTGGCGCGATTGCCCTTCAAATGCTCTTTGGGCTGCCCGTGCGTGCGGGCTGCGTCATCGTGGCGGCAGTATCGATGGCGATGCTCATGACGAACTCCTACAAGCGTGCCGAACGCTGGATCATCGCCTTCGTAGGCGTGGTAGGACTCTCGTTTTTGGCCGAGCTTGCACTAGTCAAGGTCGACTGGCCGCAAGCCGCCGCAAGCTGGATCACGCCCAGTATGCCCACTGGCTCTGCCGCGATTATCGTGAGTGTCCTGGGTGCGGTCGTTATGCCCCACAACCTCTTTCTACACTCCGAGGTCATCCAATCCATGCACTTCGAAGGCCAAGGCGAGCAGGTTATCGAAGAGCGCCTGCGCTATGAGCTCTTCGACACGCTCTTTTCGATGGGCGTGGGCTGGGCAATCAACTCGGCCATGGTCATCCTGGCCGCAACGACCTTCTTTGCGCACGGCATTGTCGTAGACGACCTCGCCGTCGCAGCGGACACGCTCTCCCCCATTCTGGGCCCAGCAAGCTCGACCATCTTTGCGGTGGCGCTGCTGTTTGCGGGCCTCTCGAGTAGTGTGACGGCAGGCATGGCGGCAGGCACCATCACCGCGGGCATGTTCGACGAGGAATACGACATCCGCGACCGACATTCCTCGATTGGGGTGGCGGCATGTTTCGCCGGCGCAGTGGCGGCGTGCCTGGTCGTCCCAAATCCTTTTGAGGGTCTCATTTGGAGTCAGGCGCTGCTGTCGCTTCAGTTGCCGATTACGGTCTTTGTGCTCATACGACTCACCAGTTCGCCCCGCGTCATGGGCAAATACGCCAACTCGCGCCCGCTCAACGCGTTGCTCGTAGGAATCGGCGTCATCGTAACGGTTCTCGACATCGTGCTGCTAACGGGGATGTAATTGGGATGGCGTGACTGTCCAGATATAACGTCTTAATCTGTAACACGTGAGACCGTTTTAAACCGTCAGATAAATCAAAAGGGTCCCGGCCGAGAATTCGACCGGGACCCTTGGACAGAGCTATGTTCGGCTTTCGCCGTGTGTCTACGAGTTACTCCTCGACGAGCTCAAACTCATCGGGGCCGACGCCGCAGACCGGGCATACGTAATCCTCGGGCAGCTCGGGCGTGTCGACCTCAACCTCGTAACCGCAAACGGTGCACACGAACTTATACGTCTTCTTTTCCTCAGCCATGATGTTCTCCTCTCGAACGTGACTGCTGGTGTACTTGCTTATTAGTATATATTCTCAATAATATAATGCAAGTATTTTTAGAACATTTCTAGCCTTGATACGACGAAGCCTTGGGCGGCGTCTTGCCCTTTAACACCTTGTGGTAGTAGTCATAGGTCAGCGGGGCCTCGCCGCTCAAGCGCTCGGCATCCTCCACCTCGCCGATAAAGAGCAGGTGCGTGCCCACATCCACGGTATCAATCAGACGGCAGCTAAACAGCGCCGCCGCGTGCTCGGGCACATAGGGCATGCCCAGCGCGGTCTCGTGGGTCTCGTACTTGGCAAACTTGTCGTAGCCACTGCTGGTGCGGAAGCCAAAGTTGCCGATATAGAGCATATCGGCCGTCTGATCGATCACGGTCAGCGCAAAGGCCTTAGCCGATACGATTACGCCGGACGTGACATTTTCCTTGTTCACGGCAATCGAGATGCGCGGCGGGGCGGATGTCACCTGCACTGCTGTGTTGATAACGCAGCCGGCACGCAGCCCGTCCGCCACGGCGCTCACCACGTACAGGCCACTCGGCATGGTAAAGAACGCAGTTTTGTCCATAACGATCACTCCCCTAGCTCGGGTTGGAACCTCATGGATGTATGTACCCACAAAAAAGGCGGCACCCATAACGGACGCCGCCTTTGAGACATATGTGTCAGAACAGTAAGAAAGATAAGACGCCCGCAGTTGCGGTGAAATAGGGACTGAATAGCCCCTCAAACAGGCAAAACAGTCCGTATCTCACCGCAACTTATATAGAGCGCCTACCGGTTGCGTTCCTTGAGGGCGCGGTCGATCTCGCGTTGGACATCACGCTTGGCCATGTCCTCGCGCTTGTCGTAGAGCTTCTTGCCGCGACCCAGACCCAGCAGCAGCTTTACGCGGCCGTCGGTATTAAAGTAGAGCTCCAACGGAACCAGCGCATAACCACGGTTGCGAAGTTTGCCGTCAAGAAAGTCGATCTCCTTGCGGTGCAGCAGCAGACGACGCCGACGGTCGGGATCGCGATTCCACACGCCACCATGGCTATAAGGGTGGATATGCAGTCCGACGAGCCAGCACTCGCCGCCACGAATCAGCGCAAAAGTGTCAGTGATCTGACAGGCGCGCTCGCGAATCGACTTGACCTCGGTGCCGCTCAGTTCAATGCCACACTCAAATGTCTCATCGATAAAGTACTCGTGATGCGCCGAGCGATTCTTGGAAATGAGCTTGCGCTCGCGCTTACTGGGCATCGCCGGCCTCCTTGGCGCCATCGGCGTTTGAGCCCGCAGCCTCGCGCTTTGCCTTGCGCTCGGCATTGAGCTCGGCATCGCTCTCGCGCACCAGTTTAATAATCGCCGCGCAGGCCTCCTCGCCCACCAAGTCGCGAGCACGCACCGTCAGGCGCGTCGCCTCCTGCTTGTCGCCGTCGCTTGCGGCATCGGTCGCGCACATAATCAGGCAGATGGCAATCTCGGCCGAAGGCGAGGTCGGAACGCCTTGCAGGGCCAGTTCACCCATCACGTGCTCGTCGCTCTCATCGGCGGCATCCGGATAGGTGGTATGGATCTTGTTGAGCAGGCGCGTCGTATGCGCATCGTTGGGCGCCAGGCGCAGCGCCAGACGCGCGCAGCCCACGGCAGCCGAAACGTTCTCGGTCTCGGGCTCCAAGAAGTACTGACCTAGATTGGCGTAAGCGCGGGCGGCGCACTTGCCATCGCTTGCACGCTCCAGCACCGAGAACGAGAGCGATGCCCATTCCTGCTTGTCCTCGAGAGCGCGGAACAGCTCGGCCAGATCCAGGCGGTAGTTGCAGTTCATGGGGTCCCAGCGCACGGCCTGCATCAAGGCGTTGCGAGCACTCACATAATCCTGCTGGCGAATGTAGGCAAACGCCATGTCAGAGTACAGGCGGTCAAACGGCACCTCGACCTGCACGAGCTCGCGCGGATCCTTCTCCACGCGGCGATAGGCCAAGCGCTCAAACTTGCTATCGAAGCTAAAGTATTGACGCTTCTCCTCCGTCTTGCACTCAGCGTCGATATACTCCTCGGCGAGCTCCACCAGACGCTCCAGCAGCGGCGTCGCCGTAGCCAGGTCGCCCTGCGCCAGATAGTTCTCGGCATACGTGATGTCTTGCAAGCTGATGGGCAGATCCATGGCTACTCCTCGATCCGGGCGGCAGACTCAACGCGCGCCTTAAGCATCGGTCAATACACAAAACCCGGGTCTCTTACGAGGCCCGGGCATTCAATTTTGGTAGCCCGTACCAGATTCGAACTGGTGATCTCCGCCTTGAGAGGGCGGCGTCC
>CAUDDF010000055.1:0-11562 GCA_958448275.1 uncultured Collinsella sp. | reverse complement strand
GCAGGAAGCTTGGATACGCCTAGGCGCGGTCCAAGAAATCGTCCGCACCCCCAACAGTCCTTATTTCACCGCAATTTATGAAGGGGATGGGGCTACTTAAGTGCGCCGGTTACCGTGCCGCCGCCGAGGACGATGTCGCCGCGGTAGACTACAACGGCTTGGCCGGGGGCGATGGCGCGCTGCGGGTCGTCAAAAGTTAGCAGCATTTGCCCGTCTTCGCCGCGCGCAAGGGTCGCTGCCTGGTCTTTCTGACGATAGCGGTACTTGGCACCTACGCGAATGCCACCGGACGTGAGCTCTGCCTTCATGCGGTCGGCAGGGGCACTCCAGATCCAGTCGTTGGCCGTGAGCGCTGTGGCCGTTAGGTCCTCGGCCTCGCCCAGATGCACGGTGCTGCTGTCGGCGTCGACGCCCGTTACGTACACGGGATGCGCCATCGCGACGCCCAGGCCCTTGCGCTGACCGATGGTGTAGCGCAGCGCACCGTTGTGGCGCCCGACCACGCTGCCGTCGCGCCACACAATGTCGCCCGGTGCAGCGGGATGTCCGCAGCGGCGCTCGATATAGCCCGCGTAGTCACCGTCTGGAATAAAGCAGATGTCCTCGCTTTCGGCCTTCTTGGCGTTGGTAAAGCCCTGCTCGGCGGCAATGCGGCGCACGTCGCGCTCTTTGTCCAGCCCAGCCAGCGGAAAGATCGTGTGCGCCAGGCGTTCCTGCGTAAGCGAATACAAAAAGTAACTCTGGTCCTTTTTGGGGTCCTCGCCGCGGTACAGCTGCCAGGTTCCGTCGGACGCCTGGCTCGTTTTGGCGTAGTGGCCCGTGGCGATGTAGTCGCAGCCCATATCCAGCGCCGCATCCAGCAATGCGCCAAACTTAATGTGGCGGTTGCAGATGATGCATGGGTTGGGCGTCAGCCCCTCCTGATAGGCGGTCACGAAGCGCTCGATAACGTTGCGGTCGAAGGCCTGCTGCAGGTCGAGCACATGGTGGGGCATCCCCAGGCGCTCGGCGACAGCCTTTGCATCGGCGATGTCGCGGTCGACCTTACTCATGCCCGTGACGGGATCGGGCGCGGGGCAGGTGAGGCGCATGGTGGCGCCGACGCATTCGTAGCCCTGGCTTTTGAGCAGGTACGCGGTCACGCTGGAATCGACGCCGCCGCTCATGGCGACGAGCACGCGCTTGTTGTGCATGGGGAGGTTCTCCTTGGTGGCATGTGGCCAAAAAAGAAAAGCGGCGCGGGAGGCTGGTTCCGCGCCGCAGACATTGTAGCAAGTTCGGACGTCTCGTGGGACACCCTGATTGGATGGGCTCAGGCTGCCGGGAGAGAGGAGACCGGCTCGTCCGTGGGCTCAACCTATGGGCGACAGGCCCTTAGTCCTGGAACAGTGCCGTGGACAGGTAACGCTCGCCGGTGTCGGCAAGCAGGGCCACGATGGTCTTCCCCTCGTTCTCGGGGCGCTTGGCCAGCTGCAGTGCGGCCCACACGGCGGCACCGGACGAAATGCCCACGAGCACGCCCTCCTTGTGGCCCACGGCACGGCCGGTGGCAAAGGCGTCGTCGTTCTCGACGGGGATGATCTCGTCATAGACCTGGGTGTCGAGGACGTCGGGCACAAAGCCGGCGCCGATGCCCTGGATCTTGTGCGGGCCGGCCTGGCCCTTGGAGAGCACCGGGGAGGTGGCGGGCTCGACGGCGACGACCTTAATCTCGGGGTTCTGCTCCTTGAGGAACTCGCCCACGCCGGTCACGGTGCCGCCGGTTCCAACGCCGGCGACGAAGATGTCGACCTCGCCGTCGGTGTCATCCCAGATCTCGGGGCCGGTCGTGGCCTTGTGGATGGCGGGGTTGGCGGGGTTCACAAACTGGCCGGCGATAATGCTGTTGGGGGTCTCCTTCTGCAGCTCCTCGGCCTTGGCGATGGCGCCCTTCATGCCCTTGGAGCCGTCGGTGAGCACGAGCTGTGCGCCGTATGCCTGCATAAGCTTGCGGCGCTCGACGGACATGGTCTCGGGCATGGTGATGATCACCTTGTAGCCGCGGGCAGCCGCCACCGAGGCGATGCCGACGCCGGTGTTGCCGCTCGTGGGCTCGATGATGGTGTAGTCGCCGCCGCGCACGAGCTTGCCGGCCTTCTCGGCCTCGTCGATCATGTTTTTGGCGACGCGGTCTTTGACGGAGCCGGCGGGGTTGAAGTATTCCAGCTTGACGAGCACGCGGGCCTTGAGGTCCTCATCGGCCTCAAAGTGAGTGAGCTCCAGAAGCGGGGTGTGGCCGATAAGCTGATCGATGGACGTATAAACATTGCTCATGGTGAACCTCCAAAGTGTTCAAATGACTGGATGCCGTGTGGTTTTACGGTGTGTGTGTAGCAGCGAAACCCACAAACCTTATAGGTTGTTCGTTTTGCTGTTGGCAAGCATAGTAGACGCTAAAGCCTAGTAACGCAATAGGAAATAGAAGATTATGACGAGTCGATTAACCATCTTGACGGGAATGGGTATTTTCAAAACCAATTTTTCGGCTAGAATTTCTACGGACTAAATGACCGAAAGGCAGCACTATACATGTTGGTTTCTACTAAGGGCAGATATGCCCTGCGCGTTATGGTCGATCTGGCCGAGCACCAGGCAGCCGGTCGCATCCCGCTCAAAGAGATCGCGGCGCGACAGGGGATTTCCGAGAAATATCTCGAGAACATTTTGGCTACGCTCGTGCGCGCCAACATGCTCTCGGGCATGCGCGGCAAGGGCGGCGGCTATGTGCTCACGCGCCCGCCCGAGCAATACACGGTGGGCGAGATCTTGCGCCTGACCGAGGGCAGTCTGGCGCCGGTCGCCTGCCTGGATGGCGACTGCAAAGGCTGCTCGCGTTCGGATGAGTGCCCCACGCTTGACGTGTGGAAGAACCTTGACAAGCTCATCAACGACTACCTCGACGGTGTGACGCTCGATCAACTTGTTGCTCCCAACCATGGCTACGACTACGTCATCTAACCCACACCTGCGTTTGGGGACGGGGTGGAAATGGTAGACTCTCTCGTCCTTTGAGACTTGACAAATAAGAAGGCCGCCCATTTTTGCGATGGGCGGCCTTCGTTTTGGGTCGATATGACGGTTCGTATTGAACAGTTCTAGCCCTCGGCGATGCTGTCGAGAATGCTGCGCATGATGGATACCAGGATGCTGCCCATAAAGGCCGATCCAAAGCCGGCAATGGAGATACCCGCGCCCAGCAGATTGACCGACAGGTAGCTGGCCAGCTCGAGCATAAAGCTGTTGACTACGAGCTGAAAAATACCAAGCGTGATAATAGTGAGCGGCAGCGAGATGACCGTCAGGAACGGCTTGACGAGCGAGTCGACGATGTTGAGGAACAGTCCCACGAAGGCAAAGCAGACCCAGGCCTCGGCAAAGCCGAAGGGTTGGATACCGGGGACGAGGAACGTGGCGATCGCGATGGCGATCGAGGTGAAGAGCCAGTTAAGCATAAAGCGCATGGCGTGAATCCTTTCTTGCGCCGGGGTTGCTGGCGTCGCGTGAAGCGGCTTGCGGCGGCGACCTGGATGGTTGCGCGGGCGCGCCGCGGTGTTTGGGCGCCCATTGTCTCAAATATTCGTGGAGCTTACGTGCGCATTCGGTTTCTAAACGGCGTTCGTCCTGAAAAACGCGCCGCTGGCAGAGAGTCTTGTCGCTTTAGTTTGGTGGTGTGCTACACTGCTACGGGCAAAAGCCACAGGCGTTGCCCTATTGCATAGAACGGGCGAACGATGCCCGATGTCAGTATCAACTTCGATGCCTTTTGGCGGGTTTGGCGGTGATCGATGAATATCGAGAACATGTTTGACAAGCCTGATGTCAAGCAGCTGGTCCACGCATTTAGCCTTTTGGACGACGAGAAGGATATCCAAGCGTTTTTGACCGATATCTGCACGCCGCGCGAGATTTGCGACCTTTCTCAGCGTTTGCAGGTTGCGCGCTATTTGGACGAGGGCGAGCCTTATGTTGAGGTTCAGGCCCGTACCGGCGCTTCGTCCACCACGGTGAGCCGCGTTTCAAAGGCGCTGAACGGCGAGTACGGTGGCTACCGCAAGATCCTCATTAAGTTGGAGGATGGCGAGTAGGCCGGCGACAACATTGAATTACGAAGAACCGTCCCTCCGGGGGCGGTTTTTTGATCCCTTGGGGACGGAGGAAAACGGATCACCGGGTTAGACTGACCCCCTCTGTGATCCATTTTCCTCCGTCCTCAAGGGATCAAATCTGTTGGCGTGGGGCAAATCTGTCCGCGTGGGCGGGTAGGATGGATGCATTGATTATTGCGAACAGTTTGAGCGGAGGACCATGCCTGTTCGAATCTATACCACCAATGCCGGCACGGATTTGAGCGATGCCGAGTCGGCGCTGCTTGCCGACCTTATTGTCCGCCACGGGCGTGCCGTGTTGCTGGCACCTACGTTTGCCGAGCTCGACCTGTGCCGTCATGATGCGGCGGAAGCCGGCGTTTCGCTGGGTATCGACTACAAGACGTCTACATCGTGGCTTCGCTCGCTTTGGGAGCTTTTGGGCGACGGGCGCGGTTTCGTCGACAACCTGCAGCGCCAGATGCTGTTCTCGGACATGGTCACGCGTCTCGACGATGCCGACCTGCAGCCGCTTTCGCGCAGCCAGGGCACAGTGCGCATGCTCGCGCGCATGGCCCGCGACGTGTTGCCGGGCGTTGCGGGGACGGGTGCCGAACGATGCCGTGGCGACAACTGCCAGCCTGAGCCAAAAAGCGATGCCGAGGCTCGTGTGTTCGAGCTTTTGCGCGCCTACGCGGGCGGTTTGGACCGTCGAGATATGGTTGAGCCCTGCGAGGCAGCTGACATTATGACCAGTGTCCTGGCCGATAGCCTGCCGGCGTGCACTCGCGCCGTATGCGTGCGCGGTATCACGTCGTTTACGCACGGTCTGCTCGAGCTGCTGTCTGCCGTGGCGAACAATGGGGGAGAGGTCGTCGTGCTGCTTGCCCGCGAGCAGGCGGCGATGCGCGAGGAGCTTGCCACGGCATTTGATGCCCGCGATGTGTTGTTTGAGATCGCGCCGCTAGGGGAGGGTGTCGGCGCGTCTGATGCCGCTTACGGGACCGCCGCTCAGCCTGCCTTTATTGAGGTCGCTGGCCCCCATGCCCGTGCTCATGCTTATGCGGACGCAATTGATGATCTGGTAAAAACGTGCCGGGGTTCCGAGGTCGACGGCGCTTCTGCCGACCCCGTGCGCGTGCTCGTTGTTTCTGCCCGGGCACCCCAGCTGTTCGGCGAACTCGCCTCTCGTCTGGCGGCGCGTCACATTGCGGCCGAGACGACTGAGTTCACGGCGTTTTCTCAATCCATTGCGGGCAGGCAGTTTGCGGCGCTTGCCGGCCTGATCGAGTGCATGAAGGCCGCCGATGAGGGCATGGCGTCAAAGACCGAGTGGTGGCCCGCGCCGGAGCTTACCGACTGGATCTACAGTCCGCTTTCGGGTGCCGACGCCGCGAGCGCCCGCGGCTTCGACAAGAACATACGCCTGTCGCGCAACAAGACCACTGCGGGCGTTAAGAGCCTGCTGCAGAGCGTCCAGGGTCAGGTGAGGGGCGCGCGCAAGGCGGCGAGCGACGAAAACTGGTTTAAGAACGTGCCGTGTGTGGTCTCGGACGTGTTCCAGGCGCTGTGGCGCGACAAACCCGTGACGGCGCTCAAGGCCATGCTCGCCGTTGCCGAGGCGCTGCCCGATCGCGCTCTAGGCGGCCTTGACGGCCAGGCCCGTCGCCAGGCAGAGACGGCTTTGCTGCGCCATGCCATCGACATCCTTATGAACGATGCTCGCGCACTCGACGTGTCGCAGGCCGCGACCGTGCCGGTTCTCGACGGCGTTCGAACCAAGGTGGACAAGCGCAGTACCGCTTACGATTACGCGACCTACGAGGTCGATCGCACGCCACGGGCACAAGTGCGCTTCGTGTCGCTTGCCGATGCGTCGGTTTTGCGTCCTGGCGGCTACGATGCCGTGCTGTTTGCCGATGTCGACCTGGACAGCTATCCGCTTTCGCACGAAGAGGGCCCGCTTGCCACGTTGATGGCCGAGCTGCGCCGCGACGGCGTGTCTTTGGAGCCCGCCGCCCTGCTGCGCGTGCGCTTTGGCCGTGCAATGCAGGCGACGAGCGGTCCGGTCGCGCTTGCCCGCGTGACACACGATCGCCAGGCGCGAGAGTGCTACCCGGCAGCCGTATGGACCGAGCTGCGGGCACATGCCGAGGCCGCTGGCGCTGCCAAGCCCACGTGCGTGGGCGAGGGCGATATCATCGCCGACTTTGATCCCGCGGCAGGTGAAGGCCTCAAGCGCGAGCGCGTGACCTGCGAAGCCCCTCAGCACCTGAGCGATGAAGCCATTCCGTATCTGGTTCTGCGCCGTCGCGATGGCGAGGGCGAGAACGCGCCGCTCGTGCCGCGTCTGACGTCCGCCTCGCAGATCGAGGCCTATTCTACCTGTCCACTGTGCTGGTTCGTGTCGTATCGCGTCAAGCCCCAGTCTATCGACGCGGGCTTTGACAACATGGAGAAGGGCAACTTTGTCCACGACGTGCTGGAGCATCTGCATGCCCGTCTGCCCCAAGAAGGCATGGAGCGCGTGACGCCCGAGAATCTGCCGCGTGCACAGGAGCTGCTGCACGAGGTCTTTGACGAGACGTTGGCCGAGCACGCTGGCAAGCGCGGCACGGAGGGCCCGCTGGTGCCGCTCTCCCCGGTGGAGGAGCGCCAGGTGGCCGAGATCTTGCCGCAGCTGGAGGGTGTGCTTGCCTACGAGTCCGAGGCACTTGCCCCCTTTGCCCCGCGCTACCTGGAGTTCGCCTTCAACGAGCTCAAGGTCGAGTATGCCGGTTGGCCGCTTGGCGGGCGCATCGACCGCGTGGACGTGGACGCCGAGAATCGTGCCGTGGTGATCGACTACAAGCATCGCACGGGCGTTGAGGAGTTTAAGCTCGCCGACCCTACGGTGCGCGACGAGGAATCGGGCACGGCACCCATCGACGATCCGCGCTGGTTGCCACCACATACCCAAACGCTTATCTACGCCCAGGCCATGCGCCGGGCGCTGGATTTGGACACCCGCGCGGCGCTCTACTTTTCGACCAAGGGCGGCAAGCCGGCGTTGCGCGGTGCCGCGAGCGCCGAGCTGCTCGAGGAAGAGCGCGGCGACGGCCGCATCCCGGGCCTTAAGAAAGGTTTCCCCGGCGAGGGTGGCAGCATGGACTTCGACGCCCTGCTCGATCGCGTGGAGGCCGGCATCGCCGAGCGCTTGCGCGAACTCGAGGCGGGCAACGTCGCTGCTGTCGACCCGGCGTCGACGCAGGCCGCGCATGCCCGCTGCTCGTATAACCACGAAGGAACGTTTGTAAGGAGGGACGTGTAGACCATGGATCTTTCGACTTTGATGCCGCAACAGCTGCAGATTGTCAAAACGCTCGACCGCCCGCTGTTTGTCTCGGCGGGCGCCGGTTCGGGTAAGACCTTTACCCTCACGCGCCGCATCGTCTATGCGCTCTCGCCCGAATCCGGTCCGTTCGTCGAGCATCTGGACCAGGTACTCGCCATCACCTTTACCAAGGATGCCGCGGCCGAGATCCGCGACCGCGTGCGCCGTGCGCTTATCGACGAGGGTATGGACGAGGAAGCACTGACCGTCGACGACGCGTGGATTTCGACCATTCACGGCATGTGCTCGCGTATCCTGCGCGCGCACGCGCTGGAGCTGGGCATCGACCCCGAGTTCACGGTGCTCACCGATACCGACGAGCTCATGGATCAGGCTGTTGAGCATGTGCTGGGTCGCGCGACGGCACCCGATGCCGCCCCCGAGCTCGCGGCATCGCTCAAGGCCCTCTATGCCTGGTATCCCATGGCGGGCGAGGGCGGTTCCTTTGGCGGCGGTACGACCATCAAGGGTCTGGTGCGCGACCTGCTGGAGCTGTCGAGCCAGTTGCCGGGCGGTATGGACGACGTGCGCGTGGCGCGCGGCCAGGCCGATACCTCGGCACTCGCCGATGCCTATCGCGCGGCGCTGGGTGCGAGCAAGGCCTCGACCGAGAAGGCGCAGGCGGCGCTCGATGCCATCGACGCGTTCGAGGCGAGCGGCAAGACCATGGCCGATGCGGCGCGACTCATGATGTCGTGCACCATGCCGCGCGCGAGCAAGGCATTCCCTAAGGAGCAAGCCGAGCTGCTCAAGGCCGAGGCCGCCGATGCGTTTATCAATATCGTGCTTGCCTGCGGTGGCCCGGCGCTCGATGCGCTGGTGGGCCTGGCCCGTTCCGTGGAGGCGGAGTACCGTGCGCTCAAGGCCGACCAGTCCGCGCTCGACAATAACGATCTGCTGCGCATGGCATATGAGGCGCTGCGCGATTATCCCGCCATCCGAGCCGCCTACGAGGGCCGCTTTAAGATGGTCATGATCGACGAGTTCCAGGATACCGACCAGATGCAGGTCGACCTGATCCGTTACCTGACCGGCGCGGGGGAGCGTGCGCTTTGTACCGTGGGCGATGCGCAGCAGTCGATCTACCGCTTCCGCGGCGCCGAGGTCGAGGTCTTCCGTCGCCAGGAGCGCAAGGTGGGCTCGTCTACCGCGCCCGAGGCGACTGCCGCGGCCGACGCCCCTGCTGGCGAGCTCGTTAAGCTCGTGCGCAACTTCCGCAGCCATGACGAGGTGCTGCGTTACGTGGCGCGCGTCTTTGATGGCGACGATGGCGGCCTGATGCAGGGCTTTTTGGATCTTGAGGCGAGCGACGGCCGCAAGGACACGCTGGTGGCGGACGCCTCGCGTCGCCAGGCCCTCTTTGTTGCCGGCGGCAGTACGCAGGAGCGCACGCAGGCCAAGGCCCGTGCGATCGCCGAACGCTTCCGCGCACTTGCCGATGCCGGCCAGCCCCAGGGCGGCATGGTGCTGCTGCTGGGCCGCATGACCAACGCAGATGTCTACGCGCAGGCTTTCCGCGATCAGGGGCTCGACTGCGTCATCGCGGGCGGCTCGGTCTTTGCCCAGGCTGCCGAGGTGCAGACGGTGCGTGCCCTGGTCTGCGCGCTCGCCAATCCGGCCGATACGGCGCAGGGCCTTATGCCGCTGCTCGCCTCGCCGATGTTTGCGCTCGGCGCCCAGGAGTTCCTGGCGCTGGCGACCAAACTCGACGAGCAGACAGGCGAGACGTCGCGCCGCAACATCGATGCGGGCATCATGAGTGATTTCGACGTGCCGGGTTTGCAAGACTTGCCGCTGGTGACGCGCGCCCGCGAGGTGCTGCGGTATGCGCTTCGTCGCGTGGGCCGCGATTCGTTCGCCGCCATCGCGCGCGACGTGGTCAACGCCTCCGGCTGGTTTGTGCGTCTGGCACAGCGCGGTCCCGAAGGCAAGGCCATTGCCGCCAACGTGCTCAAGGCGCTCGACGCCGTGGCCGAGGCGGAGGCCGAGTTCGGTAACTCGCCGCGTTCCATCGCGCTGGCCTTCGACCGCTTCTTGGCGGGCAAGGAAGCCCCGGGTGCCCTCAACGAGGAGGGCGACGGCGCGGTGCGCATCATGACGGTTCACGCCTCTAAGGGTCTGGAATATCCGGTCGTGGCGGTCGCCGAGTGCTTTGGCGTGCGTAAGCCCTCGGGTGCGGCACAGATGGGTCGCGTCGAGGGAGGAGCGCAGGTCGTGGCGCTGCCGGCACGCTTCGACGGCGTTAAGCTCACCGACGGAACCTTTGTGAAGGGCGACGACGTCAAAAAGCAGTTTGAGCACGCGTTTAAGGGCAAGGGCACGTCGCTGTGGCTACCGCCGGAGCTCATGGAGGATGTCTGCGCGACAGGCTCTCCTGCCGAGGCGTTTGCTCGCCTGCGTAACGACGACCTGCAGCTTTCGCTCGAAGAACGGGCCCGTCTGCTCTATGTCGCCATGACGCGTGCGCGAGAGCTGGTCATTCTGGCGATGGATGCCGGTGTGAGCCGCGGCAAGGTGACGGCGCCGACCTTCGACGTCGAGACCGATCTGACCTACGACGTGCTGCGTCGTATTTTGCCGACCGACGCTCTGGACATGCCGCAGCTCGATGCCGACCGCCTGGTGTTCGATAACTCCCAGCCGGGCGACTACGAGCTCATTTCGCTCGCGAACTTTACCTTTGGCGAGCAGGCATTTGAGGCCAACGCTTCACTGGATGTCGAGGGCAGGCTCGTCCGTGGCGATGCGGAGCCGGAGGGTGCCGGCGCAGATGCCCGCGCCGCAGTTCCCGGTCCTGCCGACCCCGAGCCCGATTCGTTTGAGCTCGTGTATCCCCAGGCGGTGGGCGTGCGCATGGGCACCTGTCCGTTCCCGGCGCGTGACTCGTATAGCTATTCATCAATCGCCGCGGCACTGCATGCCGAGACGGAAGATCGTGCCGCCGAGGCACATGTGCCCATGGACGAGGCTGGCGATGATGCGGAGTCGGATGGTTCCGAGATGACGGATGCAGACGTGGCCGCCGTTGAGCCAGCCGGCAACCCCATGGCGCTGGGCTCGGCGTTCCATGCCGCCTGCCAGTGGCTCATCGAGATGGGTGCCGACGCGCTGCCCGCTGAGCGTGCCGATGCGCTGGCGCGCCTGTGGTGCCTGACGCCGGAGCAGCGCGAACGCTTCGACGTTGCCCTGGACCGCTGGCTCAAGTCGGCCGTTCGTGCCGACCTGCTCGCGTGGCCGTGCGTTCGCGCCGAGGTGCCGTTCTTTTCGCTGGGCTGCGAGGACGAGGACATCGCTCGCTACGGTGCATATGCCGAAGGCGCCATCGATGCACTGGCCACCGACCCGGCCGATTCGTCATGCGCGCTGGTCATCGACTACAAGACGGGCGGCACACCGGACGAGACGCCGGAACAGCTGCAGGAGAAGCACGCCCTGCAGGCGCGTGTCTACGCTGATGTTCTACACAAGGCGGGCTTTGAGGCCGTGACCGTCAAGTTCGTTCGCGTGGAACAGGCGAATCCAGCCATCTTCGTCGAACCTGCCGAACCTCAAGTGGTCACCTACAACTTCTAGCCCTCAACAGCGTGCGGTGGGATCCCTCCCGATTCCACCGCGGCTCAGGGGTAGCTAATTTGGGACGGGGCTATTTTAGCTACCCTTTGACTGACGGCGAATGAGTCGGGGTCGGAATACATCTCAACCGATATATGGGGGTAGCTAAAATAGCCCCGTCCCAAATTAGCTACCCGTGTGGGTTTGGCTAGGTTCGGGTGCTGTCCGTGCCGTGGGGTAAAATCGTTCAGTCAGAACACGAACCCGCATCGGAGCTCATCACATGGCATTCGTCCATCTGCACAATCACACTGTTTTCTCCATGCTCGACGGCGCAACCCGTATCCAGGATATGGTCAACCGTGCTGTTGAGCTGGGCATGCCCGCCGTGGCTATTACCGACCACGGCTACATGTACGGCGTGCCCGACCTGGCACTGGCCTGCGACGCCGTCAACCACAACACGCCCGAGTACAAAACGTGGAGTCATGACAAGGCCTTCTTGGAAAAGGA
>CAUDDF010000054.1:0-12004 GCA_958448275.1 uncultured Collinsella sp. | reverse complement strand
GACCGGGTGCCCTACCGGGAGTAGCCCCGACGGTTGACAAAACTATAGGAACACCTAGCTGTAGTCTGGCCGATGTGCACCCAAGAGCGGAATGCCCATAGGGCCCGATTCGCTTGGCGGGTTGGGACGTTTGGCCCGTTTTGGCCCTTTTGGGGAGCGCCATATGGGGGTTCTCGCCCAATTATCCGTTTCTTGTGGAGAACCTGTGCTTGCACTCATCTGCAAGTTTGCGTTGTGCTTGCACGTTTCCGCAGCTATTGGTATAGTTTGCTTGCAAATGAAGTTGTAATTGAAAGAAGTGGGGTTTCGGCCCCGCTTCTTTTTTGTATGGATGGAGGTGCCGCAATGATCAAGACCAAGACCGAGCAGGCGATTATCGACGCGCTCGAGGCCGTCGCTCCCCAGCACGATATCGACATCGTCGACGTCGAGCTCGTGGGTGCCACCAAGGCCCCCTGCGTGCGCGTGCGTATCGAGGGTGCCGAGGGTCAGAGTCTTTCGCTCAACGACGTCACGGCCAACACCAAGTGGGTCGGCGATGTGATTGAGGAGCTCGACCCCATCTCTTCGAGCTATACGCTCGAGGTGTCGAGCCCGGGTATGGCGCGCCCGCTGCGCCGCCCGTGCGACTTTGCCCGCTTTGTGGGCGAGAACTGCGAGCTCACCTCCACCGCCACCGAGGGCCGTCGCAAGTACGCCGGCAAGATTGCCGCCGCCACCGAGGCGAACGTGACCCTCGAGCTCGAGGACGGCGAGTCCGTTACCCTCGATTTCTCTGATGTTAAAAAGTGCAAGTTGAAGCCCACCTACGACTTCAAGCCCGCGAAGGAAGGAAAGTAAGATGGCAGCATCCGACATGATGTCCGCCCTGATGGAGCTTTGCCAGGAGAAGCACATCGACCAGCTCTACCTGATCGACCGCCTGGAGCAGTCGCTCGCCAAGAGCTATGCCGAGATCCTGCATCTTGAGTGGGGCGCCAAGGTGACCATCGACCGCACCACCGGCAAGATCTACGTCTACCGTCTGGAGCCGATTGACGATTCCATGGACGAGGAGGGCAACTTCACCGAGTTCGAGGAGATCGACGTTACCCCCAAGAACACGAGCCGCATCGCCGCCCAGCACGCCAAGGCCGAGATCAACGCCATCGTGCGCAACTCCGCCCGCGAGCAGATCTACGAGGAGTTCTCCGGCCGCATCGGTGACCTCATCAGCGGTACCGTGCTGCAGTCCACGCCCGACTTCACGATCGTCAAGATTCGCGAGGGCGTCGAGGCCGAGCTGCCGCACTTCGATCAGCGTCGTTACGAGAACGAGCGCAACGAGCGTCCGATGGGCGAGCGCTACCTGCACAACCAGCACATCAAGGCCGTGATCATCGACGTTCGCGACCCCAACTCCAACCTGCAGCCGGTTCGTGGCGAGCACAGCCGTCCGCCGATTGTCATCTCCCGTACCCACCCCGAGCTCATGCGTCGTCTGTTTGAGCAGGAGGTGCCCGAGATCTATGAGGGCACCGTCCAGATCAAGTCGATCGCCCGCGAGTCCGGCCAGCGCTCCAAGGTCGCCGTCCACTCGCTCGACGACCGTCTGGATCCCGTGGGCGCCTGCGTCGGCCCCAAGGGCAGCCGTGTTCGCGCTGTCGTGGGCGAGCTCCGTGGCGAGCGCGTCGACGTCATCCTGTGGGATGCCGATCCTGCCGTCTACGTTGCCAACGCCCTTTCGCCTGCCAAGGTCACCCGCGTCCTCATCGACGAGGAGAAGGCTTACGCCGGTGTCATCGTGCCCGACGACCAGCTGTCCCTCGCCATCGGCAAGGAGGGCCAGAACGCCCGCCTCGCCGCGCGCCTGACCGGCTGGCACATCGACATCAAGTCCGAGACCCTTGCCGCCGACATCCTCAAGAACGTTCCCGTTCACGAGGAGCCCGCCGCCGACCTGATCGGTGACGAGGAGGACGAGGACGTCCGCCGCTGCGAGTTCGTGTCCGAGGACGGCATCCAGTGCCGCAACCAGGCTCGTCCCGGCTCCCGTTTCTGCGGTGTCCACGACACCGACGCCTTCGATGATGCGGAGGACCTGATCTAGCGCGCGGTCGCGCCGGGCGGGTCCCGGCGCGTCTCCCACGCTCGTTCAGTCTCTAGGCACCCAAGGTGCCAGAAAGGGTAGGTGAAGTCATATGGCAAAAGTCCGTGTGTCCACCCTGGCCAAAGAGTTCGGCATGACCTCCAAGGAACTGATGGGTCATCTCGCCGATATGAAGATTCCCGCTAAGTCCGCTTCCTCCACCTTGGAGGACGCTTATGTCGCCATGGTCCGCAAGCAGCTCGCCTCGGTGATCGAGGCCCGCGCCCAGGAAGTCGAGGCCGCCAAGCAGGCCGAGGAGCAGGCAGCTGCCGCCGAGGAGGCCGCTCGCGCCGCCGAGGCCGAGCGCGAGCGCATCGCCGCCGAGAAGGCCCGCGAGGAGGAGCGTCGCCAGTTTGCCGCAGCCCAGGCTGCCGAGGAGGCTGCCCGCGCCGAGGCCGAGGCCAAGAAGAAGGCCGAGCAGGAGCGCCTTGCCCGCGAGAAGGAGGAGGCTGCCCGCGAGGCCCAGCGCCGCGCCGTTCCCGCTTCCGACTCCGGTTCGCGTTTCCGTTCGCTGCTCGACCAGATCGCCGCACAGGAGACCGTGCTCAAGGAGAAGAAGGACGCCGAAGACAAGGCCAAGGCCGAGCGCGCCGCCGAGCGCGGTAACCGTCGTGGCGGCAACAACGACCGCCGCGGTGGCCGTCGTAACGATCGCAACGCCTCAGACAACAACTCCGAGCGCAACGCCTCCGAGAGCCGTCCGCACAGCCATCGTACCAACGCCAGCAACAACGTCGCTGCCGGCATGGACTTCCCCAACCCCGACAAGCAGGGCAAGGGCAAGAAGCGCAAGGGCGGTCACAACAACGAAGAGGACCACTACAGCCGCATGGCTCGCGAGGCCGAGGAGTACAGCCGCGAGAAGGTGCTCGAGGAGGCTCGTGCCGCCGTCGAGGAGGCCTCTCGCGAGTCCACCGGTCGCCGCAAGAAGCGCAAGGAGAAGCGCGAGCGCGAGGCTGCCAAGGCGCAGGAGGAGCGCAAGATAGAGGAGGCGCTGGCCCAGGGCGTGAACCCCGAGGACCTCGACGCCATCAAGGTCTCCCAGGGCGTTACCGTCCAGGAGCTTGCCGAGGCGCTCGACGTTCCGGCCAACGACATCATCAAGCGCCTGTTCCTGCTTGGTACGCCGCTCACCATGACGCAGTCCATGTCCGACGACCTTGTCGAGCTCGTTGCCGACGACCTGGGCCGTCAGATCAAGATCATCACCCCCGAGGAGGAGAACACCTTCTCGTTCTACGACGATCCCGCCGACCTTAAGCCGCGCGCCCCGGTCGTCACCGTCATGGGCCACGTCGACCACGGCAAGACGTCGCTGCTCGACGCCATCCGTCACACCGGCGTTGCTGCCGGCGAGGCTGGCGGCATTACGCAGGCCATCGGCGCTTCGCAGGTCATGATCAACGACCGCAAGATCACCTTCATCGATACTCCGGGTCACGCTACCTTTACGGCCATGCGTGCCCGTGGCGCCAAGGTGACCGACATCGTCATCCTGATTGTCGCCGCCGACGACGGCGTCATGCCCCAGACCGTCGAGTCGATCAACCACGCCAAGGCCGCCGGCGTACCCATCGTCGTCGCCGTCAACAAGATCGATAAGCCGGGCGCCAACCCCGATCGCGTGCGCCAGGAGCTCACCGAGTACGGCGTCATCCCCGAGGAGTGGGGCGGACAGAACATGTTCGTCAACATCTCGGCTAAGCAGAAGATCGGTATCGACGACCTTCTGGAGACTGTGCTGCTCCAGGCCGACGTGCTCGAGCTCAAGGCCAACCCGGACACCTTTGCCTCCGGCAACGTCCTCGAGGCCAAGCTCGACAAGGGCCGCGGCTCGGTCGCTACCGTGCTCGTGACCCGCGGTACCTTGCACGTGGGCGATACGCTGGTCGCCGGCCTTACCTACGGCCGCGTCCGCGCCATGCTCGACCCCAAGGGTCGCGCCGTCACCGAGGCCGGTCCCTCCGACGCCGTCGAGATCCTGGGCCTGCAGTCCGTGCCCAACGCCGGTGACGAGTTCCGCGTGTTCGAGGACGAGCGCGAGGCTCGTGCCCTGGCCGACGAGCGTTCGCTGAAGGCCCGTATCGAGGAGCAGAGCCGCGTCAAGCACGTCACGCTCGAGAACCTCTTCGAGACCATCGCCGACGCCGAGGTCAAGGAGCTCAACCTGATTATCAAGGCCGACGTCCAGGGCTCCATCGAGGCTCTTCAGGACTCACTCGACAAGATGGATCAGTCCGAGGTTCGCATCAACACGATCCACTCCGCCGTTGGCGCCATCAACGAGACCGACGTCGTCCTGGCCGACGCCTCCAACGCCATCATCATCGGCTTTGGCGTCCGTCCCGACGGTAAGGCCCGCTCCGCCGCCGAGCGCGAGGGCGTCGAGATCCGTTGCTACGACGTCATCTACAAGTGCCTCGAGGAGCTCGACGCCGCCCGTATCGGCATGCTGAAGCCCACCGAGGTCGAGGTCGCCACGGGTACCGCGACCGTCCTGGACACCTTCAAGGTGCCCAAAGTCGGTATCGCCGCCGGTGTCCGCGTCGAGGAGGGCGAGATCGCCGCGACCGATTCCGTGCGCCTGGTGCGCGACGGCATCGTGGTCTTCAACGGCAAGATCGCCTCGATGCGCCACTACAAGGACGAGGCCAAGAGCCTCAAGAGCGGTTCCGAGGGCGGCATTGGCCTGGAGAACTTCCAGGACATCAAGCCCGGCGACCAGATCGAGGGTTACCGCATCGACCAGGTTGCCCGTACCGAGTAGGGGGTAGCGCTATGAAGCAAACGCAGGCAACCCGCCGTCTGGGCGAGCAGCTTCGCGAGAAGCTCGGTTATATCCTGCTCTTTGAGGTTTCCGATCCGCGTCTCGACCTCGTTACTTTGACTGCGGTCGAGGTCGCGGTGGACCGTTCGTTCGCGCGCGTGTACGTGTCGTGCGATGCGAGCCGATACGACGAGGTCATGGAGGCGCTCGCAAGCGCTAAGGGCCGTATTCGCAGCCTGTTGGCTCGCTCGCTCGATTGGCGTGTTACGCCCGAGCTCGATTTTCGCATCGATCGCTCGACCGATGAGGCCGAGCGCATCACGCGTGCGCTGGAAAACGTTCCCGCCACGCTTGCGATCGAAAAAGACGAGGACGGCTATCCGATAGCGGATGCCGCCCAGGAGGCAGCTTTAGATGACTAATTCCGCCGACCTCGCCTCGTGCGAGTCTGCAGATATTCAGCGACGCATCCTCGAGCTCATCGAGGGTGCGTCCTCCATTGCGATTTCGGGACATACTTCTCCCGATGGCGATGCCTTGGGCTCCGTATTGGGTCTGGGCCTTTCGCTCATGAAGTTTTTCCCCAACAAGGACATTGCGCTTCTGCTGGCAGACGATGACCCGGTTCCGCGCATTTACCGCTTTATGGAAGGCTCCGACCGTCTGGTGCCGGCATCTGCGTACGCCGGCAATCCTGACCTGTTCATCTCGGTGGACGTACCGGTCGTCGAGCGCCTCAATAATTCCGCCGAGGTGCTTCGTCGCTCCAAGCATGTGGTGTGCTTCGATCATCATCCGGCGCGCGAGGAGTTTGCCGAGCTGAGTCTGAGGCGCGTCGATGCCGCGGCCTGCGCCATGATCATCGACCGTTTCTTGGACAATTGCGGCATTGTCGCACGTGATGGCGTTGCGACCTGCCTGCTGTGTGGCTTGGTTACCGATACCGGCCGTTTTCAGTACCAAAACGCCGATGCCGCCGCGTTCCATGCGGCCTCGCGCCTGGTTGCCCACGGTGCCGATCCGGCGCGAGTGGCACTCGAGGTATATCAGAGCATGCGCGTTGAGTTTTTGCACCTCAAGTCCATCGTTATGGGCCGCATCAAGACAGTGGCCCACGGGCGCGTCGCGTATAGCTACGCGTACCAGAGTGACCTTGAGGCCTGCGGCGTCACCTCGGACGAGTGCGACGGCCTGGTCGATGTGGTGCGTTCGGTGATGGGCGTCGAGGTCTGCATGTTCTTAAAGGGCATTGAGGGCGATACCAAGGTGCGTGGCAACCTGCGCTCCAAGGGCGACCTCGATGTGTCCGAGATTGCTGCCAACTTTGGCGGTGGCGGGCATCATGCCGCCGCCGGCTTTTCCAACAACGGAACGATTCTCGAGACGCTTACCGTGGCACTTCCCATGCTGGCCGAGCTGGTGGGGGAGGATCCCGCTTCGGTGACCGTCGAGCTTTAACTTTTTGGATGGTACATGGCTCGTCGTACGCCTTCTCAACTGAATATGCTGCTCGCCGTCGATAAGCCGGTGGGCTGCACGTCCCACGATGTGGTCTCGCAATGCCGACGCGCCCTCCATGAGCGGCGCGTCGGCCATGCCGGCACGCTCGACCCCATGGCATCGGGTGTCATGGTGGTGGGCGTGGGCCAGGCCACCCGTCTGCTGGGCATGCTTACCCTCGATACCAAAAGCTATGTCGCCGACATTTCGTTTGGCGCCGAGACCAATACCGATGATGCGGAGGGCGAGGCGGTCCGCACGGTGGCTGTTGGCAACGAGCTCCGCGATCCTGCCTTTGCCCGTGAGCACTTGGCCGCCATGCTGGGTCCGCAGATGCAGGTGCCGCCGGCGTTTTCGGCTATCTCGGTCAATGGCGTTCGCGCCTACAAGTCTGCTCGCGAGGGCAATGCGGTGGACCTACCTCCGCGCCCCGTCGAGGTCTATGCCGCCGACCTGATCGCCGTGGGCGGCGAAGGTGATACGTGTGTGTGGACCGTGGCGTTCTCGGTGAGCAAGGGCACCTATATCCGTGCGCTCGCTCGCGACCTGGGCCGCGCTTGCGATAGCGCCGCGCATATTTCCGCGCTGCGCCGCACGGCCTCCGGTGTTGTTTCCATTGGCGCCTGTCATGCGGTCGAGGAGCTTTCTCCCGAGTCCGCGGCTGGCTTTGCCCTGGATCCCATTGCGGCCCTGGGCGCCACGCGTGTTGACTTGCCGGGCAATCTTGCCGACGACCTGCTCTGCGGCCGACGCATTCCCGTTGAGCGTGCGCTTGCCGATTTCGATTCCTCGAAGGCGCCGTTTGCGTTGGTGCTCGATGGGGGACTCAAGGCGCTCGCCCGCATTGAGGGCGGCCGCTTTGTCATGGAGCACGTGTTTCCGCAGGCAGTCGGCGGTGTTCGATGATGTTGTCCGCTCGCGAGCTCGCGCGTGTCTTTTTCGCGGGCGAGTCGGACGAGGCTCGCATCGTTGCTGCCGATACGTTTGATGAGTGTGAGCACTTGGGTGCCGCATCGATTGCCATTGGCGTGTTCGACGGCGTTCACCGTGGACACCAGGAACTCATCGAAGCGCTTGCCCGTGATGCCCGTGCCCATGGCTGTAAGGCGGTCGTGGTTACCTTCGATCCCGACCCGGACGTTGTGGTGAGCCCTTCGCCCGCTCAAAAATTGATGACGACGGCCGACCGTCTGCATGCCTTGGCTCAGACTGGGGTCGATACAGTGGTGGCCGTTCCCTTTACGCCTGAGGTTGCGGCACTCGACCATGTCGGTTTTCTCGCACTGCTGTCACGCGTAGTCGACATTCGCTCGATTCGCGTTGGCAGTGACTTTAGGCTGGGTCGTGGCGGTGCTTCTGGTGTTGCCGAGATGCGCTCCTGGGGTTCTGAGCACGGCGTTGACGTGTATGGTCACGACCTGCTTTGCGAGGGCGGTGAGGCCATTTGCGCCACCCGCATTCGTCATGAGCTGGGACAGGGCCATGTGGAGCTTGCTGCTGAGTTACTCGGCCGTCCGTATATGGTGCGTGGCGGTGTTATTCGCGGCCGTCACGAGGGTTCTGGCATGGGCTTTCCCACGGCAAACTTGCAGGTTCCCGACGGCATTCAGGTGCCAGCCGATGGCGTGTATGAGGGTCTGGTGCTGGTCGATGACTCCGCGTGGCCCGCTGCCGTGAACGTCGGCCTGCCGCCAACGTATGCTGACGATGCGGCATCTGCGCATCTCGAGGCTAATTTAATTGGTTATACGGGCGACCTGTACGGCGCTTCCGTTTCGCTGGCGTTTACGCGCTGGCTGCGTCCCTCGCGTGTGTTCGATTCGCTGGATGAGTTGATCGCGACCGTCGAGGGTAATATCGAAGATATTCGTCACAACTTGGGTGAGCAGGGGGTGAGCATTCGTGATTAGCGATGAGGAAAAAGATCAGGTACGCGCTGCGTCCGACCTGGTTGCTATCGTGCAGGAAACGGTCGAGCTCAAGCCTCGCGGCCATGAGTTTTGGGGATGCTGCCCCTTCCATGGCGAGAAGACACCGTCCTTCCACATTATCCCCGCCACGCAGGTGTGGCATTGCTTTGGCTGCGGCGAGGGTGGCGACGTCTTCACGTATATCATGAAGCGCGAGAACCTGAGCTTTCCCGAGTCAATCCGTTACTTGGCCGATCGCGCGGGTATTGAGCTGCATGACACCGGAGATCGCCGCGAGCGCGGCACCAAGCGTGCCCGCATCTACGATCTGTGCGCCGAGACGGCCCAGTTCTACCACACCATGCTTATGCGCGGTAAGGACGGCCGTCCGCGCGAGTATTTTGCCAGCCGCGGCATGGGCGGCGACGTCTGCCGCCGCTACTGCCTGGGCTTTGCGCCGGGCCGCAATGCGCTGGTGACGCACCTGTCCCAGGCGGGTTTTACCCCGCAGGAGATGATCGATGCCAACGTTGCCGTGAGCCGCGGACGCGGGCAACTAGCCGACCGCTTTTACGACCGCGTGATGTTTCCCATCTTTGACGAGCAAGGGCATAACATCGCCTTTGGCGGTCGCATCATGGGTGACGGCCAGCCTAAGTATCTCAACACCTCCGAGACGAGCGTGTTCCATAAAAAGCGAAACCTCTACGGTTTTAATTGGGCCAAGGAGTTTATCGTCGCGCAGGATACCGCCATCGTGGTGGAGGGCTATACCGACTGCATCGCCTGCTGGGAGGCGGGGATTAAAAACGTCGTCGCCACGTTGGGCACTGCGCTCACGGAGCATCACGTCAAGACGCTCACCCGCTTCGCCAAGCGCATCGTGTATATGTTCGACGGCGATGCCGCGGGCCAGAAGGCCGCGCGCCGTGCGATTCAGTTTATTGAGCAGGATTCGATGGATCTGCGCTGCGTGGTGCTGCCCGACGGTAACGATCCCATGGAGTTCATCACGGCGCATGGCGGCGAGGCACTGCAGGCGCACATCGACGCTGCCGAGCCGCTTATGGACTTTGTTTACCGTTCGTTGCAGGAGTCGAGTGACATCACTACGCCAGGCGGTCGCGCCAAGGCGCTGGAAGATGCTCTGACGCTTATCTATCCGCTGCGCGATAGCTATATGATTGACACGTACTTTATCCAGATTGCCGATCTGCTGGGTTTGGATTTGGAGACGGTGCGCGCGAGCTCGGGCCGCGTGTTTCGCGACGTCGCCAAGCGCGAAGATGCGGAACGCCGTCGCGAGCAAAACTATGAGCGCCAGAGGGCGCAGGCCGAACGCTTTGGAAATGCGGGCGGTCGGGCATCGGGTTCTCGTGATGCCGGTCGCGGTGCTTGGGCATCGGGCGCGACGCCGCCGGTGTCCGCGCCGGTCGAGGAAGAGCCGTACGACTATGTCCCGCTCGATGCCTACGGTGCCGCGCCCGTGGAGGTCGTCGACGATCTTCCGCCGATCGATGTGCCTGATGGTATGGGCGCTGTGCCTGTGCCTGATGGTTCGAACGCACCGGCTGCGGCGGTGCCGATGGTTCTTACCGATCTTGAGCGCAAGTCCTTGGCAGGGGAGCGCGAGCTGCTGACCATGCTCACGAGCTACCCCGACCTGTTCCGCACGTATGCCGACCGCATCTGCTCCATCGAGTGGGTTGACCCACGTCACGAGTCCATCGCGTGGGCCGTTCTGGCAACGCCGCCGGGAACCGATCCTGCAGCCTGCATGGATGCGGCGCGCTCGGTGTGTCCCGAGGCGGCAACGCTTGTGAGTGTCGGGCGCATCTCGGCGACGAGCAAGCACCCCACCGAGACGAACATCGTGTTTATGCTCGATACGCTCGAGCTCTACACCATCAAACGCCGCATGCGTGCCGCACAGGCCAAGCTGCGCCAGGACCGTTCGCTCGATGATGAGGCCCGTCGCGCGCTGACCGTTCAGGCCGCGCAAGATTCGCAGCGTCAACGCGAACTGCAAAAGTCGATCGGCGGTGTGGCGGACCCGTTCCGTTTGATCGGCCCGGAGGCCGCAGGCACCGAACAAGCCTAGATGTTGTGGTCAACCAGCGTATTCTCGCCTATATCCAGTCCTCTTTTTGGGTATAGACGTCAATGTGTGTGCTAAAGTATTGAGTCCTGTGGACTATGAAGGGAGAATCTGTGCCAAAAAAGACTGAGAGCACGGGTACTGGGCTGGAATCCTACGTAGCAAAGCTCATGGGCAACGGCTCAAACAGGACTTCGGTAACCGAGGACGAGATTCAGGTCGCCCTGAAGGATATCGATGTTTCTGACGAGCAGCTCACCGCGGTGTATTCCGCGCTGCGCAACAGCGGCATCCAGATTATCTCCGCGAGCGGTAACGACGACGCCCCCATGGACGTCGACGATGACGATAACGATACCGATACCGATACCGACGATTTCGATGACGACGACGAGCACGATTCCGGCTCTCTCGACGATCACGAGCTCAAGATGGCCCGTCAGGCCGATGCCGAGATGGGTTCTTCCAAGAGCAAGAAGAAGCGCACCGTGCGCACGTCCCGTTCACGCTCCCGCGTGCGTGGCATCGATGCCTCCACGGTGATGCTGACCGGCGATCCGGTTCGTATGTACCTCAAAGAGATCGGCAAGGTCGACCTGCTGACCGCCTCCGAAGAGGTCGATCTGGCCATGAAGATCGAGGCCGGTCTTGAGGCCACCGAGAAGCTCGAGGCCGCCGATGCCGGTGAGCTCGAGCTCACGCGTGCCGAGATGCGTCGTCTTACGCGCATTGAGAACGTGGGCCTTGAAGCCAAGCAGGCGCTCATCAGCGCAAACCTTCGTCTGGTCGTCTCCATCGCCAAGCGCTATGTCGGTCGCGGCATGCTGTTCCTGGACCTGATCCAGGAGGGCAACCTCGGTCTGATCCGCGCCGTCGAGAAGTTCGACTACCAGAAGGGCTTTAAGTTCTCTACGTACGCCACGTGGTGGATCCGTCAGGCCATCACGCGCGCTATCGCCGACCAGGCCCGTACCATCCGTATTCCCGTGCACATGGTCGAGACCATCAACAAACTCGTCCGCGTGCAGCGCCAGCTCCTTCAGGACCTTGGTCGCGACCCGACCCCCGAGGAGATCGGTGCCGAGATGGACATGAGCGCCGACCGCGTCCGCGAGATCCAGAAGATCTCGCAGGAGCCCGTGTCGCTCGAGACCCCCATCGGCGAGGAAGAGGATTCCCAGCTGGGCGACTTCATCGAGGACTCCCAGGCTATCGTTCCGCCCGATGCGGCCAGCTTCTCTATGCTGCAGGAGCAGCTCACCCAGGTGCTCGATTCGCTTGCCGATCGTGAGCGCAAGGTTATCGAACTGCGCTTTGGCCTTGTCGACGGACATCCCCGCACGCTCGAGGAAGTCGGTCGTGAGTTTGGCGTCACGCGCGAGCGCATCCGCCAGATCGAGTCCAAGACTCTGGCCAAGCTTCGCCACCCGAGCCGTAGCAGTAAGCTGAAGGACTATATCGAGAGCTAGTCAAGCAAGAGGCGCCCTCAAGCACATCCGCTTGGGGGCGCTTTCATGTAGACATTGGGGACGTTCTTGAATGACTGGTCGTTTAAGAACGTCCATTACAGTCGAAATTGTCAGCCCGGGCCCGTCTCGGGC
>CAUDDF010000053.1:0-12196 GCA_958448275.1 uncultured Collinsella sp. | reverse complement strand
TGGGCTCATATCGAAATATCTTCACCACCGGATTAATAAAAAAGAAGCACCGCTTGGGGGCGGTGCTTCTTTTGAAAGCGCATGCGTGTTGTGACCTTAGCGGCTCTTAATTACAGGCCGCAGGCTGATTTGAGTTCTTCGACTCGGTCGGTCTTCTCCCAGGTGAAGTCGGCGTCTTCTCGGCCGAAGTGACCGTAGGCTGCTGTCTTTTCGTAGATGGGGCGACGCAGGTCTAGGTCGCGGATGATTGCGCCCGGGCGCAGGTCGAAGGTCTTCTCTACGGCTTCAACGATCTTGTCCTCGGCAACATGTGCGGTACCGAAGGTGTCGACCATGATTGAGAGGGGCTTGGAAACGCCGATGGCGTAGGCAAGCTCGACTTCGCAGCGGTCGGCCAGACCGGCGGCGACCACGTTCTTGGCGACCCAGCGCGCGGCATACGCGGCGGAGCGGTCGACCTTGGTGCAGTCCTTTCCGCTAAAGGCACCGCCGCCGTGACGGCCGTAGCCGCCGTAGGTGTCGACGATGATCTTGCGGCCGGTGAGGCCCGTGTCGCCCATGGGACCGCCCACGACAAAGCGACCGGTGGGGTTCACGTAGATGTCCGCGTTGTCCCATGGCATGTTCTCAGCGGCCATGACCGGGGTGATGACGTGCTCGATGAGGTCGGCCTTGATCTTGCCCATGTCCTCGATCTCGGCGGCGTGCTGTGTGGAGATGACGATGGTCGTGACCTCGACGGGCTTGCCGTCTTCGTAGCGCACGGTGACCTGGGTTTTGCCGTCGGGACGCAGATAGGCGAGGGTGCCGTCGTGACGCACGGCAGCCAGGCGCTCGGCCAGGCGACTCGCCAGGTAGTGCGGCATGGGCATGAGGGTCTTGGTCTCGTTGGAGGCATAACCGAACATCATGCCCTGGTCGCCGGCACCGATCAGGTCGATCGGGTCGGTGGTAGCGCCGGTCTGGGTCTCGAAGGACTCGTCGACGCCCTGGGCGATATCGGGCGACTGCTCGTGGATGAGGCTCATAACGCCGCAGGTATCGCAGTCAAAACCGAACTTGGCACGGTTGTAGCCAATGCGGCGGATAACGCCGCGAGCGATTTCCTGCACGTCGACGTAGGCCTGGGTGCGAATCTCGCCGGCGACGATGACGGTGCCGGTGGTCACGAGGGTCTCGCAGGCGCAGCGGACGTTCTCCACGTTGGCAGGCACGCCGTTGGGCGCAATATAGCCCTGCTCCTGGAGCTCTATTTCTTTGGCGAGGATTGCGTCGAGTACGGCGTCGCTGATCTGGTCGGCGATCTTATCGGGATGGCCTTCGGTCACCGACTCCGACGTAAACACAAACGATCCGTGTTGGGGCGGGATGGAACGAAGCTCTTCTGACATGATTGTCCTTTCGAATAACGTGTCCCGGCGACCGTTACCATTCCGCCGGGCTCTGTATGCAAGGGCACATCATAGCGCGTAAATCCAACATTCACACCCTTTCCGCACCTACTCATTGGGGACAGGCTTAAATGAGTGGCCTTAAACTAAGAACGTCCCCAAAGACTGGTCATTTAAGTCTGTCCCCAATGAGTAGGTCGGTGCCCTTTGTGCGGAGGTCGCATTGTTGCTTTATACTGGTGCAGTTAGACATCCATCCTGCAATCGAGGAGATATCCATGGCATCAGACGTTCGCGTCCGCTTTGCACCCTCACCGACGGGCAAGCTGCACATCGGCGGCGCCCGCACCGCTATCTATAACTGGGCTTTCGCCCGCTCAAACGGCGGCACGTTCATCCTGCGCATCGACGACACCGACCCCACCCGCTCCACCGACGAGAACACGCAGATCATTCTGCGCGCCATGCGTTGGCTGGGCCTGGACTGGGACGAGGGTCCCGAGGTGGGCGGCGACTATGGCCCCTACGCCCAGACCGAGCGCCTGGACCTGTATAAGCAGGCCGCCCAGAAGCTTTGGGACGAGGGCAAGGCCTATCCCTGCTTCTGCACCAAGGAGCAGCTCGACGCCGACCGTAAGGCCGCGCAAGAGCGCAAGGACCCCTTCCAGGGCTATCAGCGTCGTTGCCGCGATCTTGATCCCGAGGAGGCCCGTCGCCGCATCGAGGCCGGCGAGTCCTACGTCTTGCGCATCAAGGTGCCCGAGGACCGCGGTGACGTCGTCATCCACGACGCCGTCCACGGCGAGGTGACCTTCGATGCCAAGGAGCTCGACGACTTTGTCATCTTCCGCTCCGACGGCACGCCCACGTACAACTTCGCGACCGTCGTCGACGACGCCATGATGAAGATCACCCACGTCATCCGCGGCGACGATCACCTGTCCAACACCCCGCGCCAGGTCATGGTCTACGAGGCCCTCGGCGCGCCCGTGCCCACGTTCGCCCACATCTCCATGATTCTGGGTGCCGACGGCAAAAAGCTCTCCAAGCGCCACGGCGCCACCTCGGTGGAGGAGTATCGCGACGCCGGTTACCTGTCCGATGCCTTCGTCAACTACCTGGCGCTGCTCGGCTGGTCGCTCGACGGCGAGACCACGATTATCCCGCGCGACGTCCTGGCCAGCAAGTTCTCGCTCGACCGCATCTCCAAGAATCCCGCGACCTTTGATCCCAAGAAGCTCGACTGGGTCAATGCCGAGTACATCAACGGCATGTCCGACGCGCAGTTTGCCGACGAGATCATGGTCCCCGAGCTGCACGAAGCAGGCCTCATCGAGGGCAACGTCGAGTACGGCGAGGACTGGATCGACGCGCTCGCTGCCATTGTCAAGCCGCGCACCAAGATGCCGGCCGACGCCGTGACCGTCGCCGCTCCCATCTTCGCCACGGCCGAGACGCTCGAGTATGACGAGAAGTCCGTCAACAAGGGCCTGGCCAAGGAAGGTATGGGTGCCATCCTGGACGCCGCCAAGGCCGCGCTTGAGGGTGTAGCCGAGTGGACAGCCGCGAACATCGACGCTGCGCTTGAACCGCTGCCCGAGCAGATGGACCTCAAGAAGCGCGTGGTGTTCCAGGCCGTGCGCGTTGCCGTTTGCGGCAACATGGTGAGCCCTCCGCTGGGCGAGACCATGGCACTCGTCGGTCGCGACGACTGCCTGGCGCGCATCGACCGCGCCCGCACGATGGCGCTGTAATCGCTGCGCAAACGTATGTATCCGAGCCCCGTTCACCCGAGCGGGGCTCTTGTTTCTGTAGACGTATGGGATAGGAGGTGCTGGGGCCATGGCTGAGCAACTAACGCTCTTTGGTTCGCCGGAACCGGAGAAGACTCTGGCGGCGCCGGCATCCGCTGCCGCCCCGGCCAAGCCCGAGCCTGTGCCTGAGCCCATCGCCGCCTACACGAGCGTGGTTCTCGACATCCCCACCCGTGCGCTGTCCGAACCGTTTGCTTACAGCATCCCCGAGTCCCTTGCCAACGAGGCCCAGGTCGGATCGACGGTCCTGGTCCACTTTGGCAACCGTGCCGCCGCAGGCTACATCGTCGACATTGCGCCCGAGCTTGGTGACCTGCAAGGTAACAACGCCCTCGACCCTTCGCGCATCAAGCCCGTCGAAGCCATCCTCAGCAAACCGCTCTTTACCGCCGAGGCTGCCCGCATCGCGCACTGGATGAGCCGCGAGTACGTCGCGACGCTTTCCGAGTGCCTGCGCCTGTTTTTGCCTCCGGGCGGCAGCCCGCGCGTGGTCAAGGGCGATGACGGTGTGTGGACCGTTGAGCGCCCCGCCGTTAAACCCATCCAAAACCGCTGGGTCATGCTTACGCCCGAGGGTTTCGACTACACGCCTCCCAAGACCGCGGTCCGCCAGCGTCAGCTCATCGAGGCGCTCCAATGCGGCCCGGTCACGACGCGCGATCTCAACCTGCTCTACAACAGCATGTCGGCGACCATCAAAGCGCTTGAAAAAAGAGGCGTCGTGGTGGTGGAAGAGCGCCGCGCCTGGCGCGGTTGCAGCGAGCAGACCACGCTGTCCTCGGCAAGCGGTAAGGCGCCGGTGGCACTCACCAACGGTCAACGGCAAGCGCTCGCGCAGATTGAGCGTGCCCGTCTTGACGCCCACGGCGACGTGGTGCTCGTGGACGGTGTTACGGGCTCCGGCAAAACCGAGGTCTACCTCTCCGCTATCGAGCGCGTGCTCGCGGCCGGTCACTCGGCTTGCGTGCTCGTGCCCGAGATCTCGCTGACGGCCCAAACTGTCGGCCGCTTCCGCTCGCGCTTTGGCGAGACGGTCGCCGTGTTCCATTCCCGCCTTTCGGCTGGCGAGCGCCTGGACCAGTGGGATATGGTCGCCAGCGGTGCCGCTCGCGTGGTCGTGGGCGCCCGCTCGGCGCTCTTTTGCCCGCTCAGCGACTTGGGCCTCATCATCATCGACGAGGAGCATGAGACCAGTTACAAGCAGGGTTCCAGTCCGCGCTACCACGCGCGCGAGGTGGCGGCCGAGATAGCGCGACGCTACCGCTGTCCGCTCGTATTGGGTTCCGCCACGCCTTCTGCCGAGGCCCTCGACCGCTGCCGCCGTGGCACGTATAACGGTGGCACCTGGACGCGCGTCGAGATGCCCGAGCGCCCGGGACACGCCGTGCTGCCTACGGTTCGGATTGCCGACCTGCGCCATGAGTTTTCTCACGGCAGCCGCTCCATGTTCTCAAAGCCCTTGATGGAGGGCTTGGAGCGTGTGGTCGAGCGACGCGAGAAGGCCGTACTGCTGCATAACCGCCGTGGCTTTGCGCCGTTCCTGATGTGCCGCGAGTGCGGCTGCGTGCCCACCTGCAACCACTGTTCCACCGCGCTCACGTACCACGAACGCACGCACACGCTGCAGTGTCACACATGCGGTTCGTCTTGGCGCGTGCAGCCGTATCCCGCGCCCACGAGCCACTGTCCCAAATGCGGTAGCCGCTATCTGGCAAAAATGGGTCTGGGCACTCAGCAGATCGAGGACGCACTGCACCAGATGCTTCCCGAGGACGTCGCCATTATTCGCATGGATGCCGATTCCACGCGCGGCAAGGATGCGCACAAAAAGCTGCTCGAGCAGTTCGATGCGGCCGATTGCGCCGTGTTGCTGGGCACCCAAATGATCGCAAAGGGTCTCGACTTTCCTGAGGTCACGCTCGTGGGCGTGGTCAATGCCGACTTCGCCCTCAAGCTGCCCGACTTTCGCGCAGGGGAGCGCGCCTACGACCTGCTGGAACAGGTGGCGGGCCGTGCCGGTCGCGGCGATCGCCCCGGCGAGGTGATCATCCAGACCTACCTGCCCGAGGATCCGGTCATTCGCGCCGTCGCTGAGCATGACCGTTCGATCTTTACCGACTACGACCTGGAACAGCGCCGCGACGCGCTATACCCGCCGTTTGTTCGCCTGGTCAACATCTTGGTGTGGTCGGCGAACCGAGACGACGCGCAAGACTACATCGGGCGCATTGCAAAGCTTCTTAAGCGCCGCTGGCATGCCGCCGCGCCCGACTTTTTGCGGGCGGGGAGTGCCGTGCCGCAGGTGCTTGGCCCGGCTTCGTGTGTAATCGAGAGAGCCAAGGACCGTTACCGCTTCCATCTGCTTGTGAAGTCGCCCGTGGGGTACCATGTCTCTGACGATATCGACGCCTGCCTCAAAGAGGTGGGCTCCGTGCGTGGCGTGAGCGTGAGCGTTGACGTCGACGCCTATGATTTGATGTAACAACCCGAAAGGATGGCCATGGAAGCCAACGGAATCGTACTGTCGCCCGACCCTCGTCTGCGTCAGGAGTGCGCCGTCATCGAGGAGATCACCCCGGCGATCGAGGCGCTTGCCGAGAAGATGAAGAAGATGATGTTCGAGAACGGCGGCTGCGGCCTGGCTGCCCCGCAGATTGGCGAGCTTATTCAGCTCGTCACCATCGACTGCGACTACAGCGACAAGAATGACTATGATCCGTACGTGCTTATTAATCCCGTCATTGTTGAGCAGAGTGACCATCTGGTGCCCTTTAGCGAGGGCTGCCTTTCCATCCCTGGCATTAGCTGCGAGATTGAGCGTCCCGACCATGTCGTCGTCGAGGCGTATGACTTGGATGCCAACCTTATTCGCTATGAGGCCACGGGTGATCTGTTCTGCGTGTGCTTGCAGCACGAGATCGATCACCTGCACGGCAATACCATGTTCGAGCGACTGAAGCCCATGCAGAGGCTCAAGGCAGTCAAGGAGTACCAGGACGCCCTGGCCCGCGGCGCTCGACCGGGCGAGACCGAATAGGTTAATTGTCCGTCCCTGGGATGGGGCCCACACATATCATCCCGTGCTCAAACATTCTCGCTGCGCTGCGAAACTGCGCGCGGGACGATATGTGTGGGCCCCATCCCAGGGACTACGTTGTCGCTCTTCGTTTCGCCCGGGTGCCGTCGGGCCAGGGAGGGGCGTCTTCGCTGATAGGTGCTTTGTTGGGAGGGCTGCTTTTATGCGGCTCTTTCTTTGGTTTTGGGTATATTTGTTTTTGTTGAAATGTTATTGCGGATGGGCTGGTGACTTGGCTTTCCGCCGCTATTTGTAGCCGTCTCGGCTTTGGTTGAGGGGAGACGTTCTTTATGCGTATTGTGTTTATGGGTACGCCTGATTTTGCTGTGCCTTCGCTGGTTTCGCTTGTTGAGGCTGGTAACGAGATTGCGCTTGTTGTTACTCGTCCTGATGCTGTTCGCGGGCGTGGTAAGAAGCTGGAGCCGTCTCCTGTTAAGGCTAAAGCGCTTGAGCTGGGGTTGCCGGTTGTTGAGGCTAATCGTATGACGCCTGAGGTCGTTGAGGCGTTTAAGGCTGCCCAGGCTGACATTTTCTGCGTGGCTGCCTATGGTTGCATTTTGCCGGATGACGTGCTGCATATGGCGCCGCTTGGTATTGTGAATGTTCATGCGTCCTTGCTGCCTCGTTGGCGTGGGGCTGCTCCCATTCAGCGTGCGATTCTCGCTGGTGATGAGGTTGCCGGCGTTTCCATTATGCGTATTGGGCATGGCGTGGATACCGGCGCTTATTGTGCGCAGGCCTCGACCTCGGTTGCCGGTAAGCATGCTGAGGCGCTGACCATGGAGCTTGGTGAGCTTGGCGGCAAACTGCTTGCCGATACGCTTCCTTCGCTTGCCGATGGCACCGCCGTGTGGATTGAACAGGATGAGTCGCTTGTTACCCATGCTGCCAAGATTTCTAAGCAGGAGATGCGTCTTGACCCTCAGATGGCGGCACTTGATTGTGTGCGTCATGTGCTTGCCTCGTCCGACACCGCTCCCGCTCGTTGTGTGATTGCCGGCAAGTCGGTTCGCGTGCTCGATGCTGAGCCGGCTGATGTGTCGCTTGGCGAAGGCGCTGTTGCCGTTCAAGCCAAGCGCGTCTACCTTGGTCTTTCCGATGGCCCGGTTGAGTTGCTCGAGGTTAAGCCCGATGGCAAGCGTGCCATGGCCGCTTCTGCTTGGGCTGCTGGGCTGCAAGGCGCCGATCTTATCTGGGGTGTTTTGTCATGAGCAAGCTGTCTCCCGCGCGCAAACTTGCGCTCGATGTGCTAATGGAGGCCGATCGCCGCGGCATGTATGCGCGTGACGTGCTGTCCACTCGCGCATCGGCCAAGGCTATTGACCAGCGCGATTCCGCTTTTGCCGCCCGCTTGGCGCTGGGTGTGGCCGCTACGCAGGGTATTTTGGACGAGCTGCTCGATCAGTTTCTCGATAAGCCTAAAAAGGTTGCGCCGCGTGTTCGCATGGCACTTCGTATCTCAGCCTTCGAGATGCTCTATCTGCATACGCCTGGCCGCGTTGCGGTGAGTCAGGGCGTTGAGCTGGTGCGCAGCGGAGCTAAGTCTGCCGCCGGTTTGGCCAATGCCGTGCTGCATAAGGTCGCGGACAACGTTGAGGACTTTGCCACGGCGTCCGATGTAGACGAGTCTGAGCGACGCTTGGTTCGTCTGTCGCGCCTGATGGGTCTGCCGCGTTGGCTGTGCGCTCGTATTATGGCGTCGTTTGACACGCCCGAGGGTGCGCTTAACTTTGCCGGCAATCTGGCCCCCGCGCCGCTGGCCCTGCATGAGAACGCCTTTGCGACTAAGCCCGATCCGTATATCTCGCAGCTCGTCGCGCCTGTCTTCCCGGGCTGCCATGCTCCGGTTGATGCCCAGGTTACCGTTGCTTCGGGTGTGTTTGAGCGTGCTGCCGCGGTGGCCTCGGACCTTAACGCTCAGCTCATCGCCACAGCTGCCACGCGCCCTGGAAGCTGCCTTGAGATTGGCGCCGGTCGCGGTACCAAGACCTATGTGATGATGTGCCAGGCCAAGCGCGCCGGCTATGAGCGTCTGCATACGGCACTTGATCTTCATGACCGTAAGTGCGACCTAAATCTCGCGCGCCTTCACAAGGCGGGTATTCAGGGCGTTCGTACGGTTTCGGGCGATGCCTGCGAGCTTGATGAGGTGCTCACATCGTTTGATGCCATGCTTGGCGAGCCGGTTAAATTCGACACGGTCTTTATCGATGCGCCGTGCTCGGGCACCGGAACCATGCGTCGTCATCCCGAGATTCCGTGGCGTCTGACCGAAAAGGATGTGACGGTTGAGCTGCCCAAACTGCAGCTGTCGATGCTCAAGGAAGCCGCCGCGCGCGTGGCTGCCGGCGGCGAGCTCATCTATGCGACGTGCTCCGTCTTCGACGAGGAGAACACGCAGGTGGTGGACGCGTTCCTTGCTTCTCCCGAGGGTGCCGGCTTTAGCGTGGCACCGCTTTCCGAGGCACAGATTCTGCAACTCCCCGAGTTCGATCAGGCCAAGAAGCTCGTATCCGTACGCCAGAACGATCGAGGCCTCTTCCAAAGCGTGCCGGTAAACGCCGACTCCTACGACGGCCACTTCTGCGCCAGACTGGTCCACAAGTAACGACTAAGTTGCGGTGAAATAGGGAATGAAAAGCCGCTTCTGCCCGCCAACAGTCCTTATTTCACCGCAACTCACAAGGAAACCTGGGTAGCTTAATTAACTACCCATAGAGCAAAGAAATAGCCCCGCGATCGGTTTTGGTCGCGGGGCTGCTTGGTTCCTAGTGGCTATGCGGGCAGTTGGCGCAGCAGCCACTGGTGGCGTTGGTACTGGAGCCGCCGCTTCGTTGATCGGTGTTGTAGAAACCGCTGCCCTCAAATTTAATGCCGCTGGCCGAGAACGTCTTGGCCGCCGGGGCACCGCAGCTGGGGCACACGACCTCGGGAGTCTCGGACATGGGATGCTCAACCTCAAACACGTTGCCGCAGCTCGAGCACTTGTAATCGTAGCGCGCCATAATACTTCCTTTTCAGCACAAAGCGGGCAGATTACTCTGCCCGCATAAATTCAAACGTCTGTAACTGTACCCTATATCGGGGGTTTTATCACGCTTCACCCCAGAATCTATGGTTGTTGCGCAGGAGCTGTGCGGTTTTGTTCTCGGCGGCTGCAATGTCCGCCTCGTCAGCCTGCCAGGTCCAGTTGCCCGTGGCCACGCCCGGAACGTTCATGCGCGCGTCGTCGCCAAGCCCCAGGACATCCTGCAGTGGCATCATCACCAGGGGAGCGTCGCTTGCCAGCGCGTCGCTCATCAGCTTGGCCGCCACCTCAACACCGCTCGGTTCATCGCCGCCCGCAAAGGTACGGGTGCACCAACCGGCCAGCGTCGACGTATCGTGCGTCGAGGTGTACAGAATCTTGCCGGGCGTGGGATGCACACCGCAACGAACGTCGTAGTCGCTAAACTCCAGCACGTCCATGCCGGGGAAACCGCAGGTCGATGCCATGGCACGAACACCGGGCGTCAGATAGCCCAAGTCCTCAGCGATAAAGTTGAGCGGACCCAGTTCGTCATAGGCGGTCTGGAACAGGTCCTTGCCCGGGCCCGCCAGCCAGCGGCCGTCGGCGCATGCCTTGCCCGCGGGAATGCTGTAATAGCTGTGGAATCCCAGGAAGTGATCCAGACGCACGCGGTCGTAGAGCGAGAACGCGCGGCGCAGGCGATCCATCCACCAACTATAGCCGTTCTGCTTCATGTGGTCCCAGCGGAACGTCGGGTTGCCCCACATCTGGCCCTCGGGCGCAAAGTTGTCGGGCGGCGCGCCGGAAATCTCAATCGCCTTGCCGGTATCGGACAGCCAGAAGTTCTCGGGTTCGCTCCACGCGTCTGCCGAATCGTCGGACACGTACATAGGAATATCGCCGATGACCTCGATGCCCTTCTTGTGCGCATAGTTCATGAGCTCACACCAAGCGAGGTCAAAGCGGTACTGCATGTACGCCTGAAGCTCGGCCTCGTTGTGGAAGCGCTTGTCGTCGATTAGATGCTCGTTGTAGCGAGCGACATCTGCCGGCCAATTGTGGCGAGACTCGCCCTCAAAGTACTTTTTGACGGCCATGTAGACGCAGTACTTCTCGAGCCAATCGGCATTGCGATGTTTAAACGCGGTGTACAGCGGATCGGCATCCTCGCCTCCGCGGGCCTTCCAGGTCTCAAAGTCGGCTGCCAGCTCCTCGTGGCTTTCGGGCAGCAGGTCGATATTGCCTGCAAAGGCCGAAGGACCGGCGTAAGGGGAGCGGAAGAAGTCCGTGGGGTTGACGGGGAGAACCTGCCAGTAGCGCATGCCCATGGCGGCCAGATGGTCGATAAAACGACGCGTGGGCGCGCCGATCGTACCGGGCTCGCCGTCGTCGGTCGGCACTGATGTGATATGGCATACAACACCCGCACCGTGATCGAGCGGCTCCTGCAGGCGCTGCTCGGCGTGGTGATAGATGATCGACGAACCGAGCGGGTACAGGTCGAGCGTGACCGTGCCGTTGTGGATCTCGCACTCATGACCGCTGATCACGTCACTTGCACATTCGTCGAGCGCCGGAATCGTCACACGATGCGAGTTGCGCAGGCTGCGGTTGATGATGACGGTCGCGGACTCGCTGTCTTTACCGGTACGGTTGTAGGCCAGCACCTCGTCATTGAGCGCAAAGGCCTTGATTTCACCGTCGATCATAAACGGCAGCGCGCGGCGCACAGCAGATGCGTTCTTGACGATTGCGAACGTATCGAAGTCGTGCAGGTCTTCCTTGGTCGGCAAGGTGCGGCGATTACCCGGATCGGTGAGTCCCTCCAAGCCGTACTCGTCACCGTAATAGATTGAGGGAACGCCCGGGAACGTCATCTGCATGAGCGTCGCCAGCCAAAAGCGGCTCTTGGCCAGGCCCATGGAGTTCTCGTCCAGGCGCCATTTGCTGCGCTCACTCTCGGGCAGCTGCGACTCGTCGGGGCCACCGCCGAGCACCGAGATAATGCGCGGGCGGTCGTGGCTCGACAGCAGATTGAGCGCGCAGGATAATGCCTCGCGCGGGTAGTTCTCGCGCAGGGTCTCGATATCCTCGGCTGCTTGGTAGGCGTTTTTGTAGCCCATCAAAAAGCCGATGACCATGTCGCGGAAGGGGTAATCCATGGCCGAGTCGAGCTCGGAGCCTTGTAGATAGCGACGCAGATGGCCGTAGCTGATCTTGTTGGAGGCATCTTCCCAGACCTCGCCGAGCAGCAGCGCGTCGGGCTTCTCGGCGAGCACGGCCTTTTTGATCTCGGTCAGGAAGTCATCGGAAAGCTCGTCGGCCACATCGAGGCGCCAGCCATGGGCACCGGCGCGCAGCCATTTGCGGATGATACCGTCCTTGCCCAGAATCCGCTCGCGTACCAGTTCGGAGCTCTCATTGATGGCGGGCATATTGCCCACGCCCCACCAGCAGTCGTACGAGCCGTCCTCGTGGAAATAAAACGCATCACGCCACGGAGAGTCCTCGCTCTGCCACGCGCCGACACCGGGATAGTTGCCGTAGCGGTTAAAGTAGATCGAATCGTCGCCCGTGTGGTTGAACACACCGTCCAGAATGATGGAAATGCCCAGCTTCTCGGCCGCCTCGCACAGCTCAGTAAAGTCCTGCTCGGTGCCCAGAATCGGATCGATCTTGGTGTAATCGGCGGTGTCGTAGCGGTGGTTGCTCGCGGCTTCAAAAATGGGGTTGAGGTAGATGGCTGTAAAGCCCAGTTCGGCGATGCGAGGCAGGTCATTCTGGATACCCTTGAGCGAGCCGCCGTAAAAATCCCAGGTCTTGATGGAGCCGTCTTCGGCACGCTCGTACTCGGGCGGTTCGTTCCAGTCCTCGACCATGCGGCGCTGGATTCCGTTGCGCGGTT
>CAUDDF010000052.1:0-12322 GCA_958448275.1 uncultured Collinsella sp. | reverse complement strand
CAGCGTTGATGTGGGCCTGAGCCTTAGCCTTGCTGGTGTAGAAACCGGTGCACTCGAGAACGACGTCGACGTCGAGGTCGCCCCAAGGCAGGTTGTTGGCGTCGGCCTCCTTGTAGATCTTGATCTCCTTGCCGTCAACGGTGATGGAATCCTCGCCAGCAACGACCTCGTGATCGCGAGCGTAGTTGCCCTGCGTGGAGTCGTACTTCAGCAGGTAAGCGAGCATATCGGGAGAGGTGAGGTCGTTGATAGCGACGATCTCGGAGCCCTCATGACCGAACATCTGACGGAAAGCCAGACGACCGATGCGACCGAAGCCGTTAATAGCAACCTTTACTGCCATTGTGTCTCCTTTCGTAAGGCCCCCGCGAGCTACAGCGCCCGCCGTTGAGGCCCACAAACTAACCACTCGCCTAATATACCTTTTTTTTGACTTGAATTTCACGAGAATGCTCGAAATTGAAAATCAAATTTACGTTAAAACGTTTTAAAGAATAAAATAGCAGCTAAATCCGTATATACGTCGATACTGTAAACTACCTGCTTGCTTCAATGAGCTTTTCAAGCCTCAAAACGCGATGGTACAGGGCCGACTTCGACAAGGGAGGGTCAGCCATCTCGCCCAGATCGCGCAGTGACAGATCGGGATAGCGCTCGCGCAGGTCGCAAAAGACCGCCAAGGCATCCGGAAGCGTGTCGCGCAAACCCCGCTGTTCGAGCTCATCGATCAACGCAAGCTGATGCTGGGCGGCACCCGCACTTCTGGTCTGATTGGCCAGTTCGGCATTCACGCGACGGTTCACATCGTTCTTAACCAACTTGACCGCGCGCGCCTCCTCAATCTCGGCAACGCTGCGCTTGGCACCAATCAGCTTTAGGAGCTGCTCGATCTCCTCGGCGCTCTTAATGTAGACAGCAAAGGATCCGCGCCGCGCGTTAACGCGCGCATGGACCCCAATCTGCTCCAATAGATCGCAAAGTCCCCGGGCATACTGCTCGCCCTGCACCGCGACCTCCAAATGAAAGTCGCCGCGGGGATCGGCCACGAAACCGCCGGCGATGAGCGCGCCGCGGATGTAGGCAAGCCTGCAGCAGGGACGGGCAACGATATGCCGGGGAACACCAGCGACGAGCCCTCCCCTGCGGTCGAGGATGCCCAGCAGCACCAGAGCCTTGTCCAGGTCGGGTTGATCGGGCAGGGTAATGAGATAGTTACGAACCTTATGCAAGACCGATTTACGAACGGTAAATTCCGTTTTGAGCTTAAGGATGCGATGCGTCAGCGTGATCATCGTGCGCGCGACGGCACCCGTCTCGGTCGCGACCGTCAAACGATACCGCCCGGAGCCGGCCAGCGAAAGTGTACCGCTCACCCGCGTCAGGGCGGCAAGCGTCGACAAATCGCAGTATTCACATTCGGGTTCGCAGTGCGCGAGCTCGTCACGCACCTCGGCGGTAAACGACATGCAGGCCTATGCTTTCGTGTTGGCGCGCGACAGGTCGCGATGAGAAATGCTCACGTGATACTGGGCGCCTTCCAAATAACGTGCCGTAGCCTCGGCGATGGCAACGCTGCGGTGTTGACCGCCCGTGCAACCGATGGCAATAGAAAGCTGTGGCTTGCCCTCCGCGATATAGCCGGGCATGACCGTATCGAGCAGCTGCGTCCAGGCCTTCCAGAACTCCTGGGTCTTGGGATGGTCCAGAACAAAGTCAGAGACTTTCTTATCGAGACCGGTCATCGTGCGCATCTCGGGATCGTAGAACGGATTGGGCAGGAAGCGAACGTCGATCATAATGTCCGCCTCGACGGGCATACCGTGCTTAAAGCCAAACGAGAACACGTGAACGTCCATGAGCTGCTGGTCGGACAACTCGGAGAACGCCATGCGCAATTTGTTGCGCAGAGCAGAGGTGCGCAAGCGGCTCGTATCGATAATCATGTCAGCTCGGTCGCGAACGCCCTGCAGCTGCAGGCGCTCGCGCTGAATCGCATCGGCCGTAGTCTCCCCCGGCTTGGCAATGGGATGGCGGCGGCGGTTTTCACTATAACGACGGATCAGCACCTCGTCAGAGGCCTCGAGAAACACGATGTCACAGCTCATCTCGCGCTCCTCGAGTGCGGCAACGGCATCGAGCAGCTCATCGAACAAGCCCTGGCTGCGCAGGTCGCAGGTGACGGCAAGATGCCTGCCCACGCCCGTATTGATGCCGACGAGTTCGGCAAGCTGGGCGATCAGACGCGGAGGCAAGTTGTCGATGCAAAAGTAGCCCATGTCCTCGAACACATGCATGGCCTGCGTTCGGCCCGATCCAGACATTCCGGTGATGATGACGATATCGGGGATGCGCTCCGAGCGCTCCGCCGCATCCATGGCATCTCCCTTTTGCATGTGTGCCTCCTAAAACAAGCGCGGGACCCGGCCAGCGGATCCCGCGCGATCAATTGCCTTTATTGAGTATACCGCCCCAAGCGGATACGAGGCCTGTCTTACGCCTCAAGCGCAGCCTTGAACCAACTCGTAATACTCGTGGGGTGCGTAATGGCAGTGCCTACGACAACTGCCCAGGCGCCCGCATCAATCGCGGCGCGGGCCTCCTCGGGCGTGTGCACGCGGCCCTCGCAGATGATGGGAAGACCGGGGAATTCCTCGGTCGCCTGACGCAGGAGCGGCAGATCAGGGCCATCGGCCATGGTGCAGTCGATGGCGGCGACACCGTGAGAAAGCGTAGTGGATACCAGGTCAAAGCCCATATCAACCGCACGGCGAATGTCCTCGATGGTGGCACAATCCGCCATCAGGAGCACGCCCTCCTCGTGCAGCGGACGGAAGGTGTCCTCGACGGTCTTGCCATCGGGACGTGGGCGATCAGTGGCATCAATTGCCACGATGTCGGACCCGGCGGCAACGCAGGCACGAGCGTGACGCAGCGTCGGCGTGATGTAAACGCCCTCGTGTCCATCCTTCCACAGGCCGATAACAGGTACCTCACAGCGACCCTTAATGGCGGCAATGTCGGCAAGACCCTGGCAGCGAATGGCGGCGGCGCCGCCGAGTTCGCAAGCGCGAGACATTTGAGCCATGGTCTCGGGCGTACGAAGCGGCTCGCCCATATACGCCTGAACGCTCACGACGAGCTTACCCTTCAGGGATTGAATCAAAGGATCAACGGTCATGTGCGACTCAACCTTTCTCAAAACAGCCTTCTGAGACACCGCACCTTGACGTTCAAACCGTCGCTCGCGTACCGAAGTACGCTTCGCTCCTCTTTCACGTCAATCTGCGGCACCTCAGAAGGCGCACTTGGTAGTTATGTTTACTTCAACGACGCAAGAAGGTGTTCGGCGGCACCAATAAGCGGCGCGTCGCCCTCCAGAGAACCGATGAGGATCGGCGTGTCCTGAAGCGGGTCGAGCGCCTGGCTGGCATAGCCCTCGTGCACCGAGTCCTTCCACGTCTGCGAGCGCCAATCGGGACCCTGGTGAATCACACCTCCCGAAAGCACGATGACCTCGGGATCCAAGATGTTGGCAAGCGAGCCCAAGCTAGCGCCCAGCGCAAAGCCGGCGTCATGGATGACCTCAGTCGCCTTTGCGTCGCCCGCGCGGCACAGGTCGTTCACATCGCGACCGACCGAAGGACGTGTGGGGTCGACGCGGCCAAAGCGCTCATCGTACATACGACCAATGGAGGTGCCCGAAGCAACCGACTCCAGATGGCCGGAACGCCCGCAGGCGCAGGGAATGCCGGCAGCAGCCGAGCACTCGATGTGGCCCATATGGCCGGCAGCACCATGGAAGCCCTGCATCACACGGCCGTTCTCGACATATGCGCCGCCGATGCCCGTACCGATGCCCAGGCACAAGACGGAGAACTTGCCCTTGCCGACGCCCCAGTGGGCCTCGCCCAGAGCATGAGCCTGCACGTCGCCCACGACGGCAACGGGAAGACCAAGGTCCTCGCGCAGACGCGGCCCCAACTGAACGCCGGACCAGCCGGGCATGATCTCGTTGGCATACGCGATGGCGCCCGTCTTGGGATCGACGACGCCTGCGGCACCGATACCGACACCGAGGACCTCGACATCGGGATTCGCCTCGAGAGCGGCCTTGATGGACGCCTCGATACGCTGGAAGACGGCCTCGCCGCCCTCCTGGGCCTCGGTGGGAACCTCAGCTTCAAAGACCGGATGGGGCACGCTGCCATCAGCCGGATACTCCATGATGGCAGTCGCAATCTTGGTGCCGCCGATATCGACGGAGCAAACGTACTTGTTCTCCATGTCGCTCTCCTTAGGAGATAAAAACAACTACAGGAAATGCGCCGTCAGACTAGCCGCCACAGCGCGGTAAAGGTTTTCCAGGTGCCCGAGGTTGGGGTGAAAGTGGTCAGGCGTTGACCTAATGGGTCACGCCCGACCACTTGAGCCCCAAGATCGGGTGCCTGGGGAAGCTTTACAGGAGACCGTTGTCCTGGAGGACCTTCTTAATCGCCTCGACGTTCTCGCCGGTCATGGCCTTCACCGGGCGCGGCATGGTCGGGCTGTCGAAGATGCCCATGAGGTTCATAGCGGTCTTGAAGGCGCCGACGCCACCGGCATAGCCCTGAACGCCCGAGGTGACATCCCAGATGTGGGAGATCTCGTTGAGGCGATCCTGCTCGGCCTTGACGGTAGCCCAGTCGCCGGCCTGAGCGGCCTTCCACTGGCGCACGTAGCCCTCGGGCTCAACGTTAGCGAGACCCGGGACAGAGCCGTCGGCGCCACCGAGGTAAGCGCCGTCGACAACAACCTCGTGACCGGTGAGGATGCTCATCGGGTGGCCGTTCTTCTCGTTCTCCTGAACGAGATAGCGGAACGAAATGTCATCACCCGAGGAATCCTTGACGCCAGCAAGGACACCCTCGGCGCCGAGCTTGGCAAGAAGCTTCCAGGGGAGCTTGGTGTGGACGCACACGGGGATGTCGTAAGCGAAGATGGGCAGGTCGAGCTCCTCGTGCAGGATGCGGAAGTGCTCCTCGACCTCGGTCATGCCCTGCAGGGCATAGAACGGGCAGGTGGCGACGAGGGCATCGGCGCCCAGCTCCTGGGCGACCTTGCCGTGCTCGATCATGCGCTCGGTCTCGGTGTCGATGATGCCGACCAGAACGGGAACGCGGTGGTCGACGATGCGCACGGCCTCGGCGATGATCTGGCGACGGCGCTCGTCGGTGGAGAAGACGACCTCGCCCGAGGAGCCCAGGAAGAACAGGCCATCGACGCCGGCATCGATCATACGGTTGATGCTGCGCTCAAAGGAGGCAACATCGAGCTGGTGATCTTCGGTATCGGGAACAACGACGGGAGGGATAACGCCGGTGAATTTCTGAGTTGCCACAAGAATCTCCTTAATTGTCTGGCGAGCGGCCCTATGCCGCCCACTCTTGTTGGCAGTGTCCAGGCCGTCTAGGCCAAAGAACACGGGTAGAACGTTTGGTTAAAGAAGTCGACGACTTCGTTTTCGAACGCATTGATACGCTCGTGAGCGTATTTGGCATAGATGATATGCCTCCGGTCACACTCAAAACCGTTGAATACGGCAAACTGACCCTTGGGGTCGCTCACAGTATCCATGAGCGAAGTGCCCATGAGCACCGAGCCGCGCACACGAGACGACAGCACCTCGAGGCCGCCGGGCAGCGGGTTGGCAACCGCCGTACAGGCAAGGCCACACTTGTCCAAGGCGGAGACCGCCAGCGCGACTCCGCCGCCAAGACCCTCGCCCCACGCAAAAATGCGATCGGGGTCCATGCCATCAAGATTGCGCGCGACCTTCGCCAACGCGCAGCCCCAACGGACGCGCTCGACAAAAGCGGGCGAAGCAATCCCCCGCTGCAGGTCGTCCGCACCAGCAACATCGTCATCCAGCGCGAGGACGGCATACCCCATGGCGGCAAATCTCGTCATGTGATGCCAGCCGCGCACAGGCCGATCGATGTCGTGGAACATCAGGCACAGCGGCACACGCTCAGATACTCGGGCACGACCAACAGGCTCAATCAAACGAGCGTGGACCGCATCGTCACCGAGTTCAAAGGAAACCTCCGAGTAACGGGCGCAGAGGTTAACAAAGTCAATCGCCGTAATGGCCAGGCCTTGAATCTCAAGATTCGAAGCGCATGTCTCTAAATCAGAAACATCTGCTTGGACATCACCGTGCCAGTCCCGATATTCTGCGAGCCTTGACGAAACCGTTCCAGCAATCCCCGCAAGCTCGGGGACAATCAGCTCATCGATATTGCTCTCGCACTTAGACATGAGCCTCCCCTCCCTCACAGAAAAACGGAATGATCAGATCATCAAAGTCCTGAATCTCCTCGTGGCCAAAGCCCTCAAAGAACTCATGACGCTTATCGCAGGTCAGGTTGTTGTAGACCGCAAACTGCGTCGCCGGCGGACAGACGATATCAGCTGTGCCCGTGCCAAACAGAACGGGACATTTGACCATGGGGGCAAAGTTCTTGGAATCGAAGTACGCCAGTTTGGCATAGGCTTCGTCAATATGAGCCGAGTCCTCGTCAAACCAGCGCGACCAATAGCGCAGGCCCTCGTAGGCAATATCGTCGGCGTCCAGATCCCAAACCAGGCGGAAGTCCGATAAGAAGGGATAGAGGATGGCAGCGCGATTGATAAGCTCGCTGTTAAGCGCGCAGGTCGCAATACCCAAACCGCCACCCTGCGATGCGCCGTTCACATACACGCGGGTAAGATCGATGCCCTCGAGCTCGCGAACGATACGGCACAGAATGCGGATATCCTGGTGCAAGCGGACATAGTAGAGATTGGCCGGGTCGCCGTCGATACCGGCGACGATATGGCCCGCGACCGTCGTGCCCTCAAATCCACCAATATCCTCGGAGGGGCCACCCTGGCCGGGGCAGTCGAGAGCAATGAGCGCCATGCCCATGCCCGCAAACGACGCCTGCTCAAACCAGCTGCGGCTCGCACCCGGATATCCATGGAACTGAAGCACCAGCGGCATGGGCTCCTCCGAGACCGGCTTGAGGTACTTGGCATGCAGGCGTGCACCACACATGCCGGTATACCAGAGGTCGAAAAACCGACAGGTCGCGGAGTCCGCAACCGAAGCCGCCTCAATCGCGTAGTCGAGCTCGACGGCGTCGGCCTCGGCCATGCGGTCCTTCCAAAAGAGATCGAAATCCGATGGACGGGACATAGCGCCTCGATATTCACCAAATTGCTGTTGTAGCTCTTGAGCACTTGGCATGGCTCGTGAACCCAACCTTTCGAAATCGCAACGGAGGTGCGCCCGGCAAGGGAGCCGGGCGCACGGGAGGGAAAGCGAGGCTACTCGCCGAGCTTGGGATGCAGCAGCGACGGCGCAGCGCCGAGCAGCATCTTAGTGTAGGGGTCCTGAGGGTGTTGGAAGACCTGCTTGGCCTCGCCATGCTCGACGATCTTGCCGCCATTCATAACGATGATGTCGTCAGAGATATAGCGGACCGTCTGGATGTCATGGCTGATGAACACCATGGCCAGGCCGAGCTCCTTCTTAAGGTCGGTCAGCAGGTTCAGAATCTGCGCGCGGACCGAAACGTCCAGAGCCGAGGTGGGCTCGTCGGCGATGATGGCATCGGGGTTCAGCGACAGGGCACGGGCAATTGCGACGCGCTGGCGCTGGCCGCCCGAAAGCTGGCCGGGAAGAACCTCGGCGGCGGAGCTGGGCAGACCGGTGAGCTCCAAGAGCTCCTTGACGCGCTTCTCCTGCTCGGCCTCGGTACCCAGGTTGTGGACGCGCATGGGGTCGAGCAGTTGCTCGCGAACGACCATGCGAGGGTTGAGCGCCGTGGCCGGGTTCTGGAACACGACCGAGATGACGCGACCCATGTGGCGACGGTCCTCGGCGGTACGTTTGGTAACGTCCTTGCCCTTAAAGTAGACCTTGCCGCTCGTGGGGGCCTGCAGGCCGCACATGACGTTGGCGGTGGTGGACTTTCCGCAACCGGACTCGCCGACGATGCCGATGGTCTGTCCGGGCATGAGCTTAATCGTTACACCCTGGACGGCGTGAACCAGGTTGGGGTGCAGAATCGAGCCGGTACGGGTCCTAAAGGTGACGTGGACGTCATCAAGGAAGATGATCGGCTCGACGCCGTTGACTGCGGTCTCGCTCATCTACATCACCTCCGCGTGAGGGGTCAAACCATTTGCCTTGAGCACCTCATCGGGGAGCTCGGAATAGAAGTGCTCGGTGCCGGGCACGCGCTTGAAGACCGGACGGGTATCCAGGCCAATGCGCGGATGGCTCGAGCGGGGCGCGAAGCGATCGCCCTTGGGGAAATCGCGCGGGCTCGGAACAGCGCCGGGCACCTGGTGCAGACGGCCCGAGCCGCTCTCGATGGACAGAACGGAGCCCAGAAGACCGCGGGTGTACTCGTGGATCGGGTTGGTGAGCAGCTCCTTGGTGGGCGCCTGCTCGATAACCTGGCCAGCGTACATAACCGTGATGTTATGAGCGACCTCGGCGACCAGAGCCAGGTCATGCGAAACGAAGATCATGGCAAAGCCGAGCTTGGCCTGAAGGTCGTTGAGCAGCTTGATGACCTGCTTCTGGACGGTAACGTCCAGAGCGGTCGTGGGCTCGTCGCAGATGACCAGCTTGGGGTCGCGGGTAAGGGCCATAGCGATCAGAACGCGCTGACGCTGACCACCGGAAAGCTCATGCGGATAGCTCTCGAGCGTACGCTTGGGGTCGAGGCCCACGAGCTCCAGGAGCTCCTCGGCGCTACGGGTGCCGCCACGCTTGGTGAGCTGCTTCATCTGAGCGGAAATGAGCATGGAGGGATTGAGCGAGGACAGGGCGTCCTGATAGACCATGGCGATATCGGTACCGCGCAGGCCGAACCACTCTTTTTTGCTCATCTTGAGCAGGTCGCGACCCTCCCAGAGAACCTCACCGGAAAGGTGCTCGTCATCATCGGTCAGACCCATGATGGCCAGCGTGGTGATGGACTTACCGCAGCCGGACTCGCCTACCAGGCCCATGGTCTGGCCGGGACGGACGTCAAAGTTGACGTGGTCGACGACGTTGATGTCACCGTGGTGCTCAAACTGGATGCAGAAATCACGGACCGAAAGGATCGGCTCAACGGACTCATCGGGCACATGGCGGTCGTTACGCTTGAGCTCGACATCGCGCAGGGCGCCAAGACGGGCGGACAGGGACTGAGCCTGCTCCTTGTAAGCGCGAACGGGGTCGGAGACCAGCAGGTCGGCCTCGCGGCGCTTGGAGGAATCGGTCGGATCCAGGGCGGCGGAGGGAGCAGCGGCCATGGCGTCGGTAATGCCCTCGGAGAGGATGTTGAGCGCCAGGCAGGTGATCATGATGGCCAGGCCCGGGAACAGTGCCTGCCACCAACGGCCGGCGAGCACGCCGCCGCGGGCGTCGGCGAGGATGTTGCCCCAGGTAGCGGTGGGCTCCTGGATACCAGCGCCGATGAAGGTCAGCGAGGCCTCGAAGATGATGGCGTCGGCGACCAGGGTAACGGTGAAGACCATGATCGGGGCGATGCAGTTACGCAGAACGTGCTTAATCAAAATCCACGGAGCCTTGGCGCCGGAAACGATGACCGCGCGGACATAGTCCTCGCCGTACTCGGACACGATGTTGGCGCGCACGATACGGGCAATCTGCGGGGTGTACATAAAGCCGATGGCGAAGATGATCGACGGCACGGAATTGCCCAGGATGGAGACGAAGACGGCAGCGAGGGCGATGCCCGGGATGGACATGATGATGTCCAGGATGCGCATGATCGCCTCGGAAACGGACTTGCGCGAAACAGCCGCGAGGGCGCCCACGACCGAGCCGCAGACCAGAGCCATGGCAGTAGCACCGAAGCCGATGATCAGCGAGTAACGGCCACCGTAAAGCATGCGCGACAGGATGTCGCGGCCCTTATCGTCGGTACCGAAGATAAATCCATTGCCGGGAGCCTGGCGAGCAGTGAAAATCTCGACCGGGCTATAGGGGGCAAGAAGGGGCGCCAGAATCGCGGTCAGGGCGACCAGCACCAGCACGACGGCGGCAATCTTAGAAGACAGCGTCATCTTCTTCCAGCCACCGAGCTTGAGCCCCTTGGAGGCAGCCTTCTCGAGCTGCTCGGTTTGCTTCTCTCGAATCTTTACCATAATCTACACCGTCCTGATGCGCGGGTTGATGAGCAGGTAGAGCATGTCAACCACGATGTTGATGATGATGAAGGCAAGAGCAACGACGATGACGACGCCCTGAACCAGGTTCGCCTCGTTGCCCTGAACGCCCTGCAGAATCGCAGTACCCATGCCGGGGAGGTTGAAGATGACCTCGATGACGACGGCGCCGCCCATAAGGTAACCGATCTTAAGACCGAGGGTGGTGACCGGGGTGATCAGCGCGTTGCGAAGAACGTTGATGCCGACGACGACCTTCTCGGGAACGCCGGCGCCACGGGCCATGCGGACGTAGTCCTTGTCGAGCTCCTCGACCATGGCGGTACGCACGATACGAGTCATCTGACCCGTCAGCGGAAATGCCAGGGCGATAGCGGGCATGATCATACGTCCCAGATAGCCAGCCGGGTTGGTGGTGAAGTGAGGCAGAGCACCGGACGCCGGGAGCACCTTAAGGTAGGAAGAGAACAGCAGAATCAACAGAACGGCAAGCCAGAACGACGGGGTTGCCAAGCCGGCGATGGAGAAGACGCGGATCACTTGGTCCGGCCATTTATCGCGATACAGTGCCGCGATGACGCCGAGCAAAAACGAGACGACCGCGCCGATGGCAAGACCGATGAAGGTCAGCTGCATCGTGACGGGCAGGGCCGTGGAGATGCGCTTGGCAACGGAGTTGCGAGCAGCACCATAGGTGCCCATGTCACCATGGATCAAATCGCCCATGTAGCGCACGTAGCGCACGGGCCAGGGGTCGTCCAGACCATACTTCTCATGGTACTCGGCAACCGCCTCGGGCGAGGCACCGTCACCCAACGCCGTATAGGCGGGGTCGGTCTTGGAGAACGACATAAGGAAGAACACCAGGACGGTGACGCCCAATGCCATGATCGGCAGCGCCACGAGACGCCTTCCAATCAAACGTAGAAAGTTGTTCACGTTCTCTCCCCTTTCTTTTGTCGGTAGGACCAACTGGTATATGAGTATGGATACTCATTACAAGACCCGAGCGACATCGAGGTCGCCCGGGTCTTTGTTTCAACTATGAGGACGTTGCCTTACGACCGACGCCCCACATATGACTCAAGCGAGTCTTAGGCCTTGACGGTCGCGACGCCCCTGAAGGACATGCTCGTCGTGCCGATGCCCTTGAAGCCATCGAGAGCCTCGCCGTTGGGCGCGGTGGACGGATCGTCCCAGGAAGCGGAAACGGTCTTGACGTGGACAACGGGGTACAGAACAGCGTTGTCGGCGATGATGTCGAAGCACTCGTTCCACTTCTTCTGCTGCTCGTCGCCCTCGGCGGCAAGAGCCTCGTCCATGAGACCGTGGAGCTTCGCCCACTCAGCGGAATCCTTCCACGGGCAACGGGTCTGCATCCAGACGTTGTCACCGTACCACCAGTTGAGCAGCAGGTCGGGGTCGGCGCCGAAGCAGGACGGATCGCCAGGAGCGAGAAGGATATCGTAGGCCTCGCCGCCGTCGATGGCAGCGTAGGTGGCCGGCGAGGTATCGGTCTGGATGGTCACATCGAAGCCGAGAGCGTCGAGGTCGTTCTTGACCTGAGCGGCCATGCCCTTGATCTGCTCGTTGTCGGTGGTGCGCAGGGTGATGGCGCCCGGGGTGATGCCAGACTCTTCGATGAGCTTCTTGGCCTTCTTGGCGTCAGTCTTGTACACCGTGGAAGCCTCATGATAGTTGGTGAAGCTCTTGGGCAGGTAGCAGCTGGCAGCGGTGGCAAGGCCGGCGAAGGTGTTGGTGATCATCTTCTCGGTGTCGAGCGCGTACATGACGGCCTGACGGACCTTGACGTTGTTCCAAGGCTCCTTGGCGACGTTGAACATGATGAAGCGGGTGCCGAAGCCCTGGACGTTGTCGATCTTGCAGCCAGCGCTCTCGAGCTGGTCGACGGCGTCAGCGGTGACGAGCTCCATAACGAGCGTGGAGCCCTCCTGCTGAGCGGTAACGCGAGCGGTGGGGTCGGTCAGGATGCTGTACTGGATCTTCTTATCCTCGGCAGCATACTCACCGTTGTACTCGGGGTTGGGAACCAGGGTGAACTGGATATAAAAGTAGATGGCTATATGCGGGTAATCGGTTGATTCCGGTT
>CAUDDF010000051.1:0-12749 GCA_958448275.1 uncultured Collinsella sp. | reverse complement strand
GATTGGTCAAAATAGTTTGACTATTAGCGGCTAAAATCGCCCGGCGCTAACAGCGCCTCGACCACGTGGTCGTACGGCTTAAAGTCGGGCGTGCCCACGCTCATGTTGTAAATGGTCTTGCCCTGAGCCTTCAGCGCAAGCAGTTTGTTGTTGAGCGAGGCGAAGACCTCCGCGCTAAAGCGGTCGAGACGCTGCGATGCCTGCATGGTGCCACCTTTCGATATGAAAAACGCGGCGCTCCGACAAGAGCGCCGCGCGATACGGGCCATCAGATTGCAAAAGTGTAACGCTTGCAACCCCCGTATTGGTTCAATTTAGCCAACCTTAGTCAATCGGATCGAGCGCATCGATCTGCGCAAGCCACAGACGTGAGCTGGCGTCACTCGGCATACGCCAATCGCCGCGCGGACTGAGCGTCACCGAGCCCACCTTGGGACCATCGGGCAGGCAGCTGCGCTTGAACTGCTGGGCAAAGAAGCGACGATAGAACGTACGCAACCACGTGTGGACGGTCTTGACGTCGTAGACGCCCTCGAAGCTCTTGAGCGCCATGCGGTAGATCTTGCCCGGCTCAAAGCCAAAACGCAGCAGGTAGTAGAGGAAGTAGTCGTGCAACTCGTACGGGCCCACCAAATCCTCGGTCTTCTGCGCAATCTCGCCGTCGCCCGTGGGCGGCAGAAGCTCGGGGGACACCGGCGTATCGAGGATATCGAGCAAGACCTCGGCAATGCGCCCGCCAAAGACATCGGCGGCATAGCGTACCAGATGGCGCACAAGCGTCTTGGGCACGCTCGCGTTGACGGCGTACATGCTCATGTGGTCGCCGTTATAGGTAGCCCAGCCGAGCGCCAGCTCCGACAGGTCGCCCGTGCCAATGACAAAACCGCCAGCCTGGTTGGCCAGATCCATCAGAATCTGCGTACGCTCGCGCGCCTGGCTGTTCTCGTAGGTCACGTCCTGCACAGCTGGATCATGCTCAATGTCCTTGAAGTGCTGCTCCACAGCCGCGTGGATCGAAACCTCGCGGAAGCTCACACCCAGGTCGCGGGCGAGCGACTCGGCATTCGACTTGGTGCGATGCGTCGTGCCGAAGCCGGGCATGGACACGGCTGTGATACCAGTGCGCGGCAGCCCCAGTGCATCGAAGGCACGCACGGTCACAAGCAGCGCTAGCGTGGAGTCCAAGCCGCCCGAAAGGCCGATAACCGCAGCCTTGGTACCCGTGTGGGCAAGGCGGGTCTTGAGGCCCGCAGTCTGCAGATCGAGGATCGTCTCGCAGCGCTCGGCCAAGTCGCCGTGGTCGGCCGGCACAAAGGGCGCGCGCGGGAAAACGCGGTCGATATCGCAGGCATCGCGCAGGACGGGCTCTTTGGCCAGCACGCCCTCAAATGAAAACTCAACAGTCGTGGCCTCAGGCGCATCGTCCGCGCGCGTCCACGTCGTCGAGCGACGGCGCTCGGCAACCAGACGGTCGAGGTCAACATCGGCGATGGCCATATCGCAGGTAAGCAGTTTGGTCGCGGCGAGCTTGGAGCCGTTTTCGTAGACGAGGTTCTCGCCCGCAAAGACCATGTCGGTCGTGGACTCGCCCTCGCTCGCATCTGCATAGGCATAGGCACAGTACAGGCGCGCGCTCTGGTTGGATATGAGGCTGCGTCGGTAATCTGCCTTGCCGATAATCTCGTCCGAGGCCGACGGGTTGAGGATCACCGTCGCACCGGCAAGCGCCATCTCGGTCGAAGGGGGCGCCGGCACCCACAGGTCCTCGCAGACCTCAACGCCCAGCACCATATCCTCGGCACCCTCGTCACAGCAGCGGTAGACAAGCTCCGAACCCAGCGGAACCGGACCCTGACCGGCAAACTCGACCCACACGGGATCTGCGGGCGCCGGAGCAAACCAGCGGCGCTCGTAGAACTCGCCATAGTTGGGCAGATACTTCTTGGCCGTGAGGCCCAAAAGCTCGCCCGCGCAGCACACGGCGGCGCAGTTGTAGATATTCTCGGCAACTGCAACGGGAAGACCGATAGTAAAGACAATCGGCAGCTCACGAGTCTCATCGAGGATATGCACCAAAGCAGCCTCGCAGGCATGCAGTAATGTGCGGTTATGGAACAGATCGGCCGCGGTATAGCCGCACAAGTTGAGCTCGGGCAGTACCAGCGCGCGAACGCCGCGCTCAACAGCCGCGCGAACAGCCGCTAACGCAACCTCGGCATTGCCCTCGACATCGGCCACGCGAATCTGCGGCGACGCCGCCGCCACACGCAAAAAGCCATCGTTCTTATTAGCCGAAACGCAGCATTGCCTTGTTGATCTGGACACTGGAGGCCCCTTCTACCCTGAGATTCAGTCTAACGGACGTTCACATATCTCTAACTAGCCAAAGCAACCTCCCAGTTTACTGAGAGGCCAACCTGTGCTAAAAGCATGTATTTCAAAAATATCTTTAATTAAAAAAGGAGAAATCGATAATCGACTTCTCCTTTAAGCGAGGCGAGTAAATTCCGAAACTAATGGCAGAATTTATCCATGTAGTCCTCAAAGTCGAACACTTCCACCACGACGCCCTCTTCCTGAAACTCTTTCAGTTGCTCCAAGAGATCTTTGTTAATAACGTCCATGCAGAAACCTCCTCTATCTAATCAATTGTAGTATATCTGCTTTCATGCAATTATCAACCAACTTGTTTAATTGCTCCTCGTTTGCCGATAGTCCCTCTTTTTTCAAAATGTCGCGCACCTCGTTCTTAGTAATCGGCTTTTCAAACAACGAAAGCAAAGCGAACGAAAAATCATTAACCGCACACATTCTATGGGTGGCACAACTCAGCAGTACTCTTAACCCCTCTTTTGAGCGTCCGACTTCTTTCACAAACGAACTTTTAACCAATTGAAAACCATTATCGTGCATTACATAATCGGCATCGATATTTGTATTCAGCAATCCATAATGCAACAGTTCTTCTATCGCCCTTGTCAGCTCGAGGTCGCCCTGATCAAGGATAAGAGAAATGCTACAATCGGCCTCCAATAAACGGGCCAACTTAAGGTATACCAACTGGGAAACAGCATAGACATGATGGTATTCAGAATTATAGAAGTAGGCAAATGGCTCAACGAGCACGACAGAGGTCTTGGAATCCAGCCAGATTCGATCAGCTGGATTTAGACTAGTTAGCCGTCGCTTTACTTTGGTCAAATGTCCCTTATACCTGACAGCGTGAATAGAATCTAGGATCCAGGTCACCTCTGAAATATGAAGCCGCTGGGGCAAGTCAATTGTGTCGCTACCGTTTATGACCTCTTGCATATAAAAATCAATATGATGCTCATCAGATAAGGATTTTGCTTCATTTAAAGTTAAACCAGTGCCTGAAACATAATCCACTTCGAGGCGCAAATCCTCATATTGGGACTTCGGCATTACAGAGACACCATACTTATCGGGATGATTCCAAACATCCGACCCCATAACGAGACCAAAATTCGTAAATCCTCTCGTGGAATATGGAACACCACATACCTGTTTTGAATAATTCAAAACATTCTCTGTATAAGCTAAGGTGTTCAGAGCCTCTTCTTTAGTTTCGGTCGGGAAGCCAATCATAAAGAATAGATGAACAGGAATACCCGCATTGAGACAATCATGGATATTGCGATCAATCCAATCAACTCTCGTGTTCTTCTTCATTAGATCAAGAACTCTTTGGTTGTATGACTCGAGGCCAAACTGAATCTGCCTACATCCACTTTGGTATATCTTGTTGAAAACGTCTGTACTTAGGGTTGGAGAGAACCTCGTTTCTCCATGCCAGAAAAACGTTTTTCCCGATGCGTTTATTTCATCCGCGAGTTGCTCCATTCTTTTGCCTTCGAATGTTTCATCCACAAAAGAGAAAACTCTCGTGCCGTATTTTTCATTTAACCGACACATTATTTCAAATACTCTCGATATAGGCATCTTTCGGTAACAACCACCGGTAGCACCGGGAATGGTGCAGAAGGCGCAATGATTAAAACACTGCCTAGAGGAATAAACCGGCAATATTAACTCAGGCATGAAGTATTTAGAAAGGGCGAAGCCATCGAAATCGGGAACTGTATCGTTGATAAATGTTTGCTCAATCCGATGGTTTTTATATATCTTTCCACCTTTAGCATGGCAAAGGTTTGGAACACAGTCGAGATTGTCATCACCGGAGTCAAGAGCCTCAAGAAGACGTGCAAGCGGCTCTTCGCCGTCATACATCATTATCGAATCAATGTATTCAAAAAAGGGATGCCATTCTTTCATGCAGTCATCTGCTAAACGAGTAATGTAATTGCCGCCCAATGAGACGTGTTTAACAGATGGACATTCTTCTTTAATCAGTTTCGCTAACGTAACTGCAGAAATCAATTGGAAACAGCCGCTCACCGAAATCCCAATAAACTCAATTTTTTCCCTCTGAATACGCTTAAGAAAGGCAGTTTCATAGAAGGAAATAAACGGATTATGCAAGGTATCCGCAAGCGATTTCATTATTTCTGGTGTCGAATAATAATCATAGGGCAGATCTATGGAGTTGAACGTGTATTTAACTCCATACGAGACGTGATTTATGATATAGAGTGCATTTCTAAAAATGTTTTCAGCATATTGTCTTTCTTTTAGATTAAAGTATCTCTTCGATCTGAAAATATCTTTTGCCTCGTCAACATTAAGTGCTGACTTTTGTATCAACTCGATTGTTAATTGAACATTCGAACTAAACGAATCCTTTGATTCCCGATACCTTTTACAGCACTCTTCGACATGTCTAAAAGATAGGAGGTCATCGTAAAATTCCACGTTTAAGTCAACAATGTCAACTTTATATTGTTCAACCTCTTGAAGATATGACTTCAAAACAGGCAAGGCAAGATACGGCCCCACTGGACTCCATCCTGGGGGAAATACTAAAAGCGTTTTAGGCATATCAACGTCACATCTTTCGCAAATAATTCAATTGAAACGCAGCTACCATCATAATTGAAAATACACCAAGTCCTGTAACGAGAATTGAGAACATCGCGGTGCTCGTGAACAGCGAAACAAGGAGTGTTGAAATAACAACAGCAACCGATTGCAAAGACTCCCTAATTGAAAACAGGCTTATCGATTCAGATTCGTCTCTCGCCAAATCCTGCAGCGATGTTATGAGAAGCACATCTTGAATGGCGTTTCCGGCACCGACGATAAAAAGGAAAATAAACGATATCCCAGACGCATAACGATAGCCAAACGCCAGATACGCACCGAGCGCAAGATACGTCACAAAACAATATGATTTAACGCAATCGGAACCACTAATTAAACGACCATATATTGTATTTCCGAACAACAGTCCGATTGTAAGACTACTCTGAAGGAATCCATATTGTATCGATGACGAGTCAAATTGCAATTGCGCTATAGCTGGCAAAAGAGAATTCAGAGAGCCGAATGCCACGCCACTAGAAATATCGATTAATAGGAAACCAATTGCCAAGTGCTTCGCGCTAAGATCACTAAATGCAGTCCTGTTTTTTTCATTTTTGCTTATCCCCTCTTTATCATTAACCTCGATAACCGACGGAACATCTCGCAGCAACCAGAACGACGCGGCAAAAGAAAGCGCGTCTAATGCAAGAACAGCCTCCGCCCCAAATTGAGCGACAACAAAACCGCCGGCAACTGGCCCCAGAACCATCATCAAATTCTGCAGAAACCCAAACGAATTATTAATTACGTCGCGATTGATACTATTCGTATTGGCTCTTAACAACGAGTAAAAGCAGGGCATTTCAACCGTTCGGCAAAGCGATACCGCGCACGTAATAGCAAACATACTCCATTTACTATCAACAAAAATATAGCAAACGAATAATCCCGCGCGAATTAAGTCTGCCAATCTCATGGCCTGCAGTGTCCCGATACCCATCTTCTGAGGCAGCTGCGCGAGCGAAACTGAAAACAGAGAGGGGGCAAATCTGCAGCAGACCATCAAAGCAGTTGCAGAAACATCGTGAGTTACCTCGTAAATCAGCATTGGCAAAGCAATATTCGCACACCAATTGCCTATTTCGCTTATCCCTCTAGCAATATATAGGACCCGAACCGGATGGCTAGCTCTCAATACCGTGAACATCACGATTAACCTCGTATTTCAGGCCTCGTTCATCCCTTAATAGGAATCCATAATCAACCAAGTACCGCCTCAACACGGCATAATCAGGATAGAGCTGTGACAGCACACGATTAACCTGAAGCTCCGTATAACTTGTATTTAATTCAAAGAAAGAGACGGCCCATAGCAGCATGATTCTTTTATAGCTTTCCTTTTTTGGAATTGAAACCAGCTCGCCATTCTTGAGAAATCGTTTTTTAAAGTCTATTAGCTCATCCATTCACATCCTCCATTTCATACGCATCTAATACTAAAAATGCATACGCTTTAGGTCATCGCATTCGGCTTCTTTATTCGAACTAAACTCGAACTAATCTAAATGATTTGCTCAAACACTCTTCGAAAGCTCGTTTTTCACTCTGAGTAAAATGCCCTTCCCAGTCAGTCCACGAACAGGAAGGCAACTCACAGCGAGCGGAGTCGAAGCCCTCTGCCGTCGGTCGTTCAAAATGCACGACAACCTTTTCGATATCCTCATCTGCAATCAGGTCAGAATGAACGACCTCGGTACCGTCTTCGAATGTCATATACGGGTACATCACGTAAACCACCTCGCAATCGTAAATCCAGTTTAGCATCAAGCTATTGCACCAAAGACAGCAAGCCCCCCTTGATGAGTTGATGGTATCTGTTAAATGTCACGTACGATTCACATCTGGTGGGTACCCTGATGGCTACACGAAACGAAGCAGATTTACACCGGGAGGACCCCGTATGACAACCAAGTACACCGACGCGCCGCGCACGCGCGTCATGACGCCGGCATCGCTCAACAACGGCGTGCACGAGAACCATTCCATCGGACAGACCATGGCCATCGCGCCCAAAAAGGGCCTGTTTGACGACATTTCCATTCCCCAAATCATCGCCGGCGCCGCAGCTGCCGCCACGAGCGTCGCGCTTGCCTCCAAGATCGGTATCGCCGGATCGGTGATCGGTGCCGCCGTGAGCTCGGTCATCACCGTTGTGTCCTCGCAGGTCTACCGCCACTTTATCTCTGCCAGCGCCGAAGCCCTCAAAGGTACGCACGCCACCGTCGACTACCCCGCCGGCGCCTATGAACCCGTTGAATTAAATGCCGAGGAGCACTTAGGCGGCGCCGCGACTACCCAGGAGATGCGCCAGATTGCAGGGCGCGCGACCACGGCGCGCGTCGCCCCCGACAGCCTGCGCGCCAAGGCGGCGGCAGAGCGCAGCCAGACGCAAAAGAAGGTCATCATCTTCTCGATCGCCATCGCCATCGTCGCGGTTATCGCCTGCACCGCTGCCATCCTTATCACCACCGCCGGTGAGGGTCTGGGCGAGCGTCCCGAGCCGATTCTGTCGTCACGCACGACCGAGCACGACGCGGACAGCACTGGTCAATCGCAAAGCCAGCAGGACGACTCGCAGGGCACCTCCGCATCCACCGACTCGTCCTCGAACACCCCCGATCAGTCGCAGGGCGCCGATTCTTCTGTGAACAACAACGGTACGCAATCCGGCACAACCGACTCAAGCCAAACGACTGACGGCTCTCAACCGAGCACGGGCGACCAGACGAGCGACACCACGTCGGGAACGGGCTCAGCAGACAGCAGCAACACCAGCAACTCGAACAGCTCGAGTGGAACCGCGTCCGGCACGGCATCTGACAGCTCGAGCCAAGGCACGGCATCGGGCAACTAAGCACGTTTGCCCCTCATAGATAATCGACCTGTATAACGGGCGCGAACCGGCAACGGTCGCGCCCGTTTGCCTTGGGCGCCGAGGTAGCAAGCCCCGCGCGATGGTAAGATGCTTTGGTGTGTAAAGAGGAGATTTGCCATGAGCAAGACAATAGTTAAGCCCACGCTATCGCTGGGCAACCACATCTATCTGTATCGTCTGCTGCGTGATGCGATTGGGTGCGGCAAGCAAACGTTTATGACGCAGGTCGAGGAGGCGCTCGCTGCTGGTGACATGGCCGCTTATGACCTGGGCTTCGAGTCCACGCGCGAGCTGCTCGAGGAGCTCGACGACTGCATAAGGCTGACCGTCTTTAAGGGCGGTCGCCTGTATGCCACGCTCATCGCCAACGAGGCCTGGGATGCCGCCCTTGCCAAGGGCGAGGACAAGCCCAAGGCTGCCAAGGGTGCCAAGCAGTCCTACAAAAAGAAAAAGCGCGGCGAGAAGGACCTCAAGGCCGTGCGCCCCAAGCACGTTAAGCGCGCCGAGCCCGAGCCCGTGGCCGAAGTCGCTCCGGAGCCCGAGCCCGAGGCAGAGATCGAAGTCGCTATTGAGGTAACGGCAGAAGCCGACACCGAAATCACCGCCACGACCGATCCCGAAGTCATATCCGAGCAGGAAGCCACTGCGGAGCTCAACGAAGCTCCCAAGTCGACAACCGAAGAAGCCGCTGACCAGCCCGAAACGCCTGCGTTCCAAAACAGCGATGTCTTTGGCGACGAGACCGAGGACGATCAGCCCGACGAGCCCGACGATCAAGGCGCTACCGAGTCGGCGCCGGAGCCCGAGACGCCGCAGCCCGCCATCTCGCTCACGGTCGTCTATGACCCCGAGAACGCAAACGCCGGCATCACCACCATGGCATCCACGCCCATCGAGGCAAAGTCGAGCGTCGAGAACGAGAACGCGACGCAGGTTGAGGTTGAAACCGCAGTTGCAGACGCGCCCGTCACCGTGAAGCCCGCAGATTCCACAACCAAGCCGAAGACGACGCCGGAGCCCGCAGATTCCACGATCAAGCCGGAAGCGACGCCGGAGCCCGCACCCGTCATCGAATCCGTGCCCGCCGCTGTTTGCGACCAAATTCCCGCACCGGCACCGTCTCCGGCCCCCGCTGCAGCACCGGCCCCCGCACCCGCAGCACCGACCATCCCCAAGGACTTCCCCATCGATTTCGCAACCGAGGTCTTCTGCCCCGGCCCGCTTCTGCACGAGCTATCGACCTATCTCCCCTACGGCGCCGACACGCTCGGTATCGTCGGCGAGTACTACTGGATCGCCCGCGAGCGCGGTACCATCGAGGCCGCGCGAAACCGCGCAAGCTTCCCCCTGCACTACACGCAGGCCGGCGAGCGCCACGAAGTCACCGTGCGCATCCGCCGCAACACCACCGGCGGCCTCGGAGCCACCTGGGTCATCGACAAGGTCGAAGCCCCGGTCGAGTAAAAAAGGCCTCGGATAGCCAATTGACCATCCGAGGCCTTTTGAATTCAGGCCTTTTAGTTGTCATCGGTGCATATAGACACCAGAGAAGCAAGCTCATCCTCAAGTTGCGGAGCAAAGTATCTAAAAGAAACCTGCGCTCCAGTCGGTATCGACTCAATCATATTCGCAGCATTATCTGAGACTCGGTACGGTGCAGTTTCACCTGTCTTTAAATCCTCTATTGAGCAGACAGCGTCTTCAGCATCAACCGACCTAAGCACGCCTTTTCCTTGTAACATCACATCGGCATGCCCGCCAGCTATTTCTAATGAACCTGAGTCTGTCGCAGTCACTTCTCCGGAACCTCCGCGCGATATCTCTTCCTTTGTTGAACAGCCCACCAATGAAGCCATCAGCACCAAAGACAGGGCTAGACGAATCGCCCTACTTCGAAAAAGTCGTTCCATAAGTCCACGCATAATAGCTCTGATCATACTTCAGGAAGGATAAAGATGAATTCCAGCCGTCCGCTATGCCAATCATCTGCCTTGTCTCTCCAGTTTTCTTACCAGTAAGTGTGGCGTAAGCCTCCGCTGTTACAGAATGGGCTGATCCGTTGTACAAACTCGCATGTAAAACATTCGGTCTATTAGAGTTAATCTCATTTTGAATGCTCGCGATAGCCGGAGAGGAGACAGTGCGGGCGATAAGAGTACTTCCTCTGCTTGCGCAGTAATTTGTAAACCCCGTTGCACAGGTTGATATCGGCGTTCCACCCAAAACAACGCCGGGAACAGTCTGTTCTTCATCGGAAAGAGCATGGGTATTGGTGTAACTCCATATCTGCATATATTGCGAAGGGTCGCTATATAAATTGGCAATGCCATACAGTTCCGCAACGTTCGAAAAAGCTGTCACCATACAAGCATAGTGGGCGGTAAGCCTCTTAATCTCGCTTTCATCATATGACATAAACTGAGAAATGGAACGAAATCCAGATACTGTGTAATCCTGCATTTGAGTTGCGTAAATTACAACATCGTTCCAGCTTGAAGGTTTATTCGATAAAACGACAGGCCGTCCTTCTATGGAAACAGCCGGGATTGTTCTTCCGCAATTTGTTGTTATTGAACCGTCCAAAGATTGCACGCCGAATTCGAATGGATTGATCATTACGACTGGGTTATTGAAAGAATAAGACTCGACACCAAGATCTCCTCCCCGATCCATAGGGCTGACTAAGCCGTCTCCAAAACGATATCCCGTAAGTATTTCATCATCTGAAGCATCTAAAACCAAATAGCCCGCGGCTCTATTGGATGTCACAACCGGAACAATGTAACCAAGCGGGGACCCATCAACATCTACAAAAGGAATAGGGTCAGAAGGCGTATACGAATAGCCGAGGAGTCCCTTTATATATTTATCGGCAAGCTCTTGCGCAATTTCAGAAGTAAATTGTATCTGCTCACCATCAATATTGCCCGTCGAAGCAAAAACCTCTTTCGGACGTGCGGCTAAGGCGACAATTGAAGACGCGACAAGTTGCAGAAAACGACGACGCGAAAGCATATGTTCTTCTTTCTAGAGAAGCGACTTATAAGGTACTCCTATTCTATAATCTTTTTTGTAACGTTACAGCACTGGTTATATTTCAATTCGATTTGCTTATGTCCTTGCAACCCAATGCGTCTTTACGTTTTAAACGGAATTAGAAAATCGCTCATAGCAAAAACGGGCTTTAATCCCAAAGAGATAACTTTGATTATGAATCAAACCAGCAGCCAGGGCATAGCTGCAGTGCAATTGCTACAAGAAAGGCCGCCCTTGGTGGCGGCCTTTCTACTTGCTACTAGTCGCGCGTCAGCTTACGGTGAATACGATGCGGCTGGGCCGCGTCCTCGCCCAGGCGCTCGATGCGGTTGGCCTGATAGGCCTCGAAATTACCCTCGAACCAATACCAGTTGCCCGGATTCTCGTCGGTGCCCTCCCACGCCAGAATGTGCGTGGCGACGCGGTCCAGGAACATACGGTCGTGGCTAATGACCACCGAGCAGCCCGGGAACTCGAGCAGCGCCGCCTCGAGCGAGGACAGCGTCTCGACGTCGAGGTCGTTCGTGGGCTCGTCGAGGAGCAGCAGGTTGCCGCCCTGCTTGAGCGTGAGTGCCAGGTTCAGACGGTTGCGCTCGCCACCGGAGAGTACGCCAGCGCGCTTCTGCTGGTCCTGGCCCTTAAAGCCAAAGCTCGCCACATAGGCGCGGCTCGGGACCTCGGTCTCGCCGACCATCATGTGGTCCAGGCCGTCCGAGACGACCTCCCACAGGTTCTTGTCGGGGTCGATGCCGGAGCGGTTCTGATCAACGTAGCTAATCTTGACGGTCTCGCCCACCTCGAGCTCGCCCGAAGTCAGCGGCTCCAGACCCACAATCGTCTTGAACAGCGTGGTCTTACCGACACCGTTGGGGCCGATCACGCCCACGATGCCGTTGCGCGGCAGGGTGAACGAAAGGTCATCGATGAGCACGCGGCCATCGAATTCCTTGTGCAGATGATGAGCCTCAAGCACCTTGTTGCCCAGACGCGGTCCAACGGGAATGCGGATGTCGGTCCAGTCGAGCTTCTGGCTTGCGCGGGCCTCGGCCTCCATCTCCTCGTAGCGAGCCAAACGGGCCTTGTTCTTGGCCTGACGAGCCTTGGGCGAGCTGCGCACCCACTCGAGCTCGGCCTCCATGCGCTTGGCGAGCTTGGCGTCACGGTTGCCCTGCGCCTCGATGCGGGCGGCCTTGGTCTCCAGATACGTGGAGTAGTTGCCCTTGTAGGGATAAAGGTGACCGCGGTCGACCTCGCAGATCCACTCGGCAACATTATCCAGGAAGTAGCGATCGTGCGTGACGGCAAGCACGGCACCCTGGTAGTTGTGCAGGAAATGCTCGAGCCACAGGATCGACTCGGCGTCCAGGTGGTTTGTGGGCTCGTCGAGCAGCAGCAGGTCGGGAGCCTCGAGCAACAGCTTGCACAGGGCCACGCGACGGCGCTCGCCGCCGGAAAGCACGTTAACCGGCATGTCGGAATCGGGCAGCTGCAGGGCGTCCATGGCCTGACCGAGCTTGGAATCGATATCCCAGCCGTCGGCGGCGTCGATCTCGTCCTGGAGCTTGCCCATCTCGGCCATGAGGGCATCCATGTCGCAGTCCGGGTCGCACATCTCCTCGCCGATTTTGTTGAAGCGATCGACCTTGGCGATCATGTCGCCAAATGCCATGCGCACGTTCTCGATGACGGTCTTGTCGTCGTCGAGCGGCGGCTCCTGCTGCAGGATGCCCACGGTGTAGCCGGGAGTGAGCTTGGCATCACCGTTGGAGACCTCCTCGATGCCGGCCATGATCTTGAGCAGGGTCGACTTGCCCATACCGTTGGGGCCCACGAC
>CAUDDF010000050.1:0-13019 GCA_958448275.1 uncultured Collinsella sp. | reverse complement strand
GCGCCAGCGCAACGGCGGCACCGTGCAGGCTATCGGGGCTCGGATCCTCATGCACGCGATAGCAGGCCTCGATATCACGGTCTGCCAGCCACTCTGCAACGCACTCGTTGGCGAGCAGCATGGCTTCCTCGATAAGCGACGTGGCACACGAACGCTCACGCGCCACAATCTGCACGGGCACTCCGTCCTCATCCAATAGAGCACGAATCTCGGCCGTGTCAAAATCGACCGAGCCGCGGGCGCGACGGATACGACGGCGAAGTTCGGCGAGTTCGTTGGCGGCGACAAGGAAATCGCAGAGGTCGACGTTGTAGCCGCGGGCGACCTCCTCGCACGCAAGACCGCGCTCAAGCGCTTCCTCGCGCGAGGTCTCGGCAGCCGCAACATCCTCGGCTGCACCCTCCAGCACCGAATACTCAACCGCGCCGGCACGCACCAGCAGCGCCTCGGCGCCGTCATAGTCCATACGCACACGCGAGCGAATCACGCTGGGGTACGGATCGTAATGCCGCACGCGACCCTGTGCATCGAGCTCAATGTCAACGGTAAACGCAAGACGGTCCTCGTCAGGGCGAAGCGAGCACAGGTCACAGGACAGGCGTTCGGGCAGCATGGGAAGCACGCGATCGGCCAGATACACCGATGTCGTACGATGGCGAGCCTCAAGATCGATATGCCCGTCCCAAGCCACATAGTGTGAAACGTCGGCGATATGCACACCCAGCTTGTAGCCACCCTCGGGCGTGCGCTCCAGCGAAATGGCGTCGTCAAAGTCGCGCGCGTCGACTGGGTCGATCGTGATGACAAAGCGGTCGCGCAGATCGCGGCGGAGCGGGTCCTTAAGCGCCGCGGACACATCGAGCGAAAGCCCCTCGGCCTCGTCCAGCGCGGCCTCGGGATAGCTATCGGTATAGCCGTAACGCGCCATCACATATTGAACGCCCAAATCGGGCGCGTCATCTCCGCCAATGCGGCGCTCGATCGTCACGGTACCCGATTCCAGGCGCGTCGGGTAGGTCAAAATGCGCGCGACAACAGCGTCACCCGGGTGGACACCCAGACGATCCGCCGAGGTATCCTCGGGCAGAATGAAGAAGTCGGCCTTCAGACGCGAATCGAGCGGCTCGATCACACCGAGCGGACCGGCGGTCTGGTACGTGCCCACCACGCTTATGGCTGCACGCTCAACCACGCTTTCGATCACGGCGCGCCGCTCACCGTGCGGGCTGTTCTTAATGCTCACGGCAACGGTATCGCCATCCATGATCTCGCGCTTACCGCGGCCCATGACCTTGTAGTCGCCGTTTTCGGTTACAACGTAGGCGCTATGCTCATGGAGCTGCACGCGCCCGGTCAGGCTCGGACGGCGTTCGCTGCGCACCGGCCCGCGCTGATTGCGAGCTCCACGCTTATGCTTGTTATTGCGCCCCATGGCGCCTCCTAACTATCGATTGCGAACTCCAAAGAGTCTACCCAAATGATTCGCTTTCCTGCCGTCCCCTAGGGATCAAAAAACGGGCCGCCCCATAAGAGACGACCCGTTGGAAGGGATGAATTCCAAGCATGCCTACACGCGCAGGTAGCGGCGCATGGCGATGGCAGAACCAAAGAGACCGATAATCACACCGACCAGAATCAGCGCAGCATAGGTCACCAGGTAGTACTGCATCGGCAGGGCAAACGACATCCAGCCGATGCTCTCCTGCAGACGCGGAATCATCAGATTGCGCAGCAGCTCCAGAACGCCGATGGAAAGCAGCGAGCCCAAAATGGCCTGCAGCACGCCCTCGGTGATAAACGGGCCACGAATGAAGCCGTTGCTGGCGCCGACCAGACGCATAATCGCAATCTCACGACGACGCGCCGTGATGGACAGGCGAATCGTGTTGTTGATGAAGATGAATGCGATAAAGGTCAGAAGACCAACGAGCACCACGGCGGCGATGCGGATGTAGTTGGTCACCTGGAACAGGCGGCTCACTTCCTCCTGGCCGTACAGCACGCTCGCGTTGACGTCGCCGTCATCCGCGATCTTCTGGAAATCGGCATCCTTCTTGAGCTTCTTTGCCGTGCTCTCGACCTTGGACGGATCGTCCATCTCAATAGCGAAGGAAGCCGGCAGCGGGTTCTGGCCATCGAGCGCGCTCATGGTGGCGTCGGCGTTGCCCGACATCTTGCTCGTATACTCGGCCAGCGCGTCGTCCTTGTCCTTATAGGTCACGGACTTGACGTTATTCCACGTCTTAAGCTCGGCCTCAAAAGCCTGAACATCGGCCTGATCGGCGTCATCACTAATGAACGCGTTGATGACAACCTGATCCTCGACGGTGCCGATCACGGAGTTCAGCATCGCAGAGCCCATGATGAACAGGCCGATGATAAACAGCGAAAGGAAGATCGTGATGACGGCGCCGAGCGAGGTAGTCCAGTTACGGAAGAAGTGGCTGATTGCCTCTTTGAAGGAGTAGCCCACGTTAGTTGGTGCCATAGTTGCCGTAACCTCCCCTCTCCTGGTCGCGGATGACGTGGCCGCCCTCGAGGGCGATCACGCGGCGGTGCATGCTATCGACCATCTCGCGGTCGTGCGTGGCGACGATCACGGTGGTGCCGGTGCGGTTAATACGCTCAAGCAGCTTCATGATGCCCAGCGAGATCGCCGGGTCGAGGTTGCCCGTGGGCTCGTCGCAGATCAGCAGCGGCGGACGGTTGACCATAGCACGGGCGACGGCAACGCGCTGCTGCTCGCCACCGGAAAGCTGGTCGGGCAGCGAGTCCATCTGATCGGCCAGACCGACCAGGCGCAGCACCTCGGGCACCTGGCTGCGAATGACGCCCTTGGGCTTGCCGATGCACTGCAGGGCAAACGCCACGTTTTCGTAGGCGGTCTTTTGCGGCAGAAGCTTAAAGTCCTGGAACACGGCGCCAATCTGGCGGCGCAGGAACGGAACCTTGCGGTTCTTGATCTTCATGAGGTCCTGACCGGCAACCAGGATGCGGCCGCTCGTCGGCTTGACGTCGCGGTTGAGCGTCGACAGCAGCGTGGTCTTACCCGAGCCGGAGTGACCGACCAGGAAGACGAACTCGCCCGGATAGATCTCGATGTTGATGTCGTCGAGTGCAGGCTTGTTGGGCTGTGCCGGATAGATCTTGGTGACATGCTCCATAAGGATGACGGGCTCGACACCGGCCTGCTTGGCCATCTTCTTGCGGCTGGCCTGCGGATCGATGGGCGCAAACACCGACGTAAAATCGGGGTTGTTGAGCGCGTTATCGAGGCTTGCGACCTCGGCTGCCTGATCGCTCTCGACCACCGGGGCAGCAGGCTGCGTGGGGTCGGGAATAGCGGCAAAGAGACCGGACTGCGCAGGCTGAGGAGCCGGCGTCGCAGGGGCCAAGGGGTCGGGAATGCCGGCCATGGTAGGCTGCGGCGTGGCGGCACCAGCCTGAGGCTGCTCCACGCGAGCGGTCACGGCCTGAACGGGCTCAAAACCCGCCGTGCCGGAAAGCGCGACATCGCTGGTTGGATTGTAGGCAAAGGGATCGGATGCCGGCTGTGCCTGATCTGCCGGCTGAGCGGGGGCCTGAGCAACAGGCTGGCCCTCTGAATCCGGAGTGGCGAAACGACTGCCCTGGACGCCTGCCTGCGTCTTGGGGGCATCATCGCCCGCACCGGAGGTACGGAAGTGGTTACCCACTGGTGCTCCTTATCGTCGTGCGTTTAAACTACATGAGCGCTTAGTATTTTAGCAGCATTAGCTTTGCTGCACATAAGAAGCATGGCCGTGTTTGGGTCCCTCCGGCCGGACACAGGGTTACTTTCCAAATCGTCCTCGGACATGTCGGAGCCTCCGCTGCGCACTACGTGCGGCGGGGGCTCCTCCGTCCTGCGGAAAGATTTGGAGAGTAACCCTGTGCCCGGCCTGCGGCTACTAAGGGGCCGCCGCATTTATCTTGGGGTGCTGCATATACAAAGTTAGAAGGGTCTGAATTGCACTTTGCTGTACTGGGCTCTCTTCCCGGAGAATGCCTCACTTGGTGCGGCTCAGATTTAGCTGAAATATAAAACAGGGCCGCCCTCTTTGAGGACGCCCCTGTCTGCATTTGAATGCGATTGGCTTGTTGCCGATTGAGCGATGGCTGCTCTAGGCCAAGAACTCCTTGGTGGTCGCCACGATGTTGGCGGCGTCCAGGCCGTACTTGTGCAGGAGCTCGGCGCCCGGGCCGGACTCACCGAAGGTGTCGTTGACGCCGATCTTCTTGAGCGGCGTCGGGCACTGCTCGCACAGGACGTCGGCAACGGCGCTGCCCAGGCCACCGATTACAGAATGCTCCTCGACGGTCACGACGTGGCCGGTCTTGGTGGCGCTCTTGACGATCAGGTCGGCATCGATGGGCTTGATGGTGTGTATGTTGATGACCTCGGCGTCGATGCCCTCGGCAGCGAGCTGCTCGGCGGCCTCGAGAGCCTCGCCGACCATCAGGCCGCAGGCGATGATGGTCACATCGGCGCCCTCGCGCATGACAATGCCCTTACCCAACTCGAACTTGTAGGTCTCGGGGTCGTTGATAACCGGCGAGGCCAAACGGGCGAAGCGCATGTACACCGGACCGTCGCACTCGTAGGCGGCGCGCGTCACGGCGCGGGCCTCCACGTCGTCGGCGGGAACAATCACGGTCATGCCGGGGATGACGCGCATGAGGGCGATATCCTCGCAGCACTGGTGCGTGGCGCCATCCTCGCCCACCGAGATACCGGCATGCGTGGCACCGATCTTAACGTTGAGGTGCGGGTAGCCGATGGAGTTGCGGACCTGCTCAAAGGCGCGACCGGCAGCGAATATGGCAAAGGTGCTCGCGAAGGCAACGCGGCCGGTGGTCGCGATACCGGCGGCGACGCCCATCAGGTTGCTCTCGGCAATGCCCACATCGAAGAAACGATCGGGGCAGGCGGCCTTGAACTTGCCGGTCTGCGTGGCGGCGGCCAGGTCGGCGTCGAGGACCACAAAGTCATCGTGCTCGTTGGCGAGCTCGACGAGGGCCTCGCCGTAGCTTACGCGCGTGGCGATTTTTTTGACGTCTGCCATCCTAGAGCTCCTCTCCGGCGGCCGTGAGCTCTGCCATGGCCTGCTCAAACTGTTCATCGTTGGGGGCCTTGCCGTGCCAACCAACCTGGTTCTCCATAAAGGAAACGCCCTTGCCCTTCATGGTCTCGGCGATGATGGCGGTCGGCTGACCCTTGGTGGCGCGGGCCTCGGCAAAGGCGGCGCGGATCTGATCGAAATCGTTGCCGTCGGCAAGCTCCACCACGTGGAACTTAAAGGCGCGGAACTTGTCGGCGAGCGGCATGGGGTCGTTGACCTCCTCGACGGGGCCGTCGATCTGCAGGCCGTTGTGGTCGACGATCACGCAGAGGTTATCGAGCTGCTGGTTGCCGGCAAACATGGCTGCCTCCCAGACCTGGCCCTCCTCGCTCTCGCCATCACCCAGCAGGGCGTACGTGCGGTAAGTATCGCCCCAGTGCTTGGCGGCAACCGCCATGCCCACGGCGGCGGAGATGCCCTGGCCGAGCGAGCCGGTGGACATATCGACGCCCGGGGTGTCGTTCATGTTGGGATGACCTTGCAGGTGGCTGCCGATATGGCGCAGCGTCTCGAGATCCTCCTTGGGGAAGAACCCACGCTCGGCGAGCACGGCGTACAGGCCCGGAGCGCAATGGCCCTTGGAGAGCACAAAACGGTCGCGATCGGCCTTGCGGGGATCGGCCGGGTCGACGTTCATTTCCTCAAAGTACAGATAGGTCATGATGTCGGCAGCGCCGAGCGAACCGCCCGGATGGCCGGACTTGGCAGCGTGCACGCCGGTGACGATGCCCTTCCTTACCTCGTTGGCAACCTTTTTGAGCTCTTCGTCGCTCATTGTGCCTTCCTTTCATCCTCATTAGACAAAATGCGCACGGCACCGAAGGTAATCCCAACACAGCCGCAATGCACGTACGTCATTCATTATGCTGGAAACTGATGGCTTTACCAGAGTTTTTATCATTATTTGAACAATTTAGCAGGCAGAACCGCTGATGAAACGGTTTATCAATGTGAACGTCTTTTGGATGGAACGCGATCGACCCTACACGCTAATGTCCTTGAATCCCTCGCCGAAGGCTTCCGTAACGTCGGCAACCGTCACGATGGCATGAGGATCGCGCTCGCGCACGATCGTCTTGAGGGTATTGAGCTCTCGACGGCTCACGATGACCATAATCACTGGCTTCTCGGCACCCGAATACATGCCAGTCGCCTTAAACTTGGTACAACCACGACCCAGGCCATACATGATATCGGCAGCGATATCAGGGAACTTGTCCGAGATGATGAGTACCATACGGCGTTTGTTGCCACCATCGACCACGGCATCAATCACGTAGCCGCTAATGACCATCGAAAGGCCTGCATATAGCGCGTTTTCGATTGAAAAGACCGGAGCCGACAGCGCGCATACGGCAACATCGATCGCCATGACGGTCGAGCCCACGGGCAGTGAGGTATTACGCGAGATGATTTGGCCAATCGTGTCCGAGCCGCCGGTGTTGGCGCCGGCGCGCAACACCATGCCGTAACCGATGCCCGTAATAATGCCGCCCCACATGGCAGGGAGCATCAGGTCCGCATCCGCCAGAGGTGCTACAAACGGGGCGAACAGATCGGTAAAGAAGCCCAGCAGCACAAAGCCCGTCGCGGTCTGCACCACGTAGAACATGCCGCCCTCGCGCATAACGACCAACAACAGCAAGGCATTCATCACGATGGTCTGGATACCGACGGGAAGCGACACGCCTCGCGTCGCGCCGACCGCCTGGATAATGGTGGCAAGGCCCGTAACGCCACCGGCAGCAAGGCCGTTGGGAATCAAAAACAGGTCGGTCGCAATAGCGGCCAGAGCGCACCCCAACATGATCTGGGGCAGATCGTGAAAGAAGTTCATCGAAAGAATGCGCTTGATGTCCAGACGATATGCCATGCTGCCTCCCTCAAAAAAGCGCACCCCATCGGATGCGCTTCGAACTTCTTCTTGTATTCGATTCTACCGATTCGCCGAACAAAAACCACCCCTGCGCAGGGTTTATTCTGGATACAAACCCGTCCAACCGTTGGGCTTGGCATCAACTTGAAGCCACCCGATGTTTTAGACCTCCGAGCCTTCTGCATCGGCGTTGCCGGTGGCCCAGCGATGGTAGCCAATAACAAACGGGTCCAGGTCACCATCGTCAAGAACGGCCTCGACATTGCTGGTCTCCACGCCCGTGCGTAGGTCCTTGACCATCTGGTACGGGTAGAGCACGTAGCTGCGAATCTGGTTACCAAAACCGATTGTGGTCTTGGGTCCACGAATCTCGTCGAGCGCCTCGGCGCGCTTCTCGAGCTCGATCTCGTACAGACGGGCCTTGAGAATCTGCATGCACGCGGCCTTGTTTTGAATCTGGCTGCGCTCGTTTTGGCAAGTGACAACGATGCCGCTGGGAAAATGCGTCACGCGTACGGCGGAGTCGGTGGTGTTGACGCCCTGGCCGCCCGGGCCGCTCGCGTGATACACGTCCACGCGGATATCGTCGGGACTGATTTCGATGTCGATATCGTCAGGCAGCACGGGGATGACCTCGACGCCGGCAAACGTGGTCTGGCGGCGCTTCTTGTCGTCGGTGGGGCTAATGCGCACCAGACGGTGGACGCCGGCCTCGGCACGCAGCATGCCAAACGCGTCCTTGCCCTCGACGGTAAAGGTCGCACGGTCGATGCCGATGACCTCAGCCGCGGGGCAATCGTTAATGGTGACCTTCCAGCCGCGACGCTGGCAGTACTTCATGTACATCTTAAAGAGCATGAAGGTCCAGTCCTGCGCCTCCAGGCCACCCTGTCCGGGCTTGATGGTCACAATCGCGTCGCCGTGATCGAACTCACCGGTAAACCAGCTCGAAAGCTCGAGATCGTCGATAGCGCGGGCCAGGCGTTCTGCCGTAGCGGCAGCCTCCTCGCGCAATGCGGCGGCATCGGGGTCGTCGCCCATCTCCTCGGCAAGCTCCAGCGCCGCGCGGGCGTCAGATAGCTCGCCTCGCGCGGTATCCACGGCAGCGATATCTTCCTTGGCGCGAGCGATCTCCTCCATGGTAGCGCGAGCGGCGTCGGCGTCATCCCAAAAGCCGGGGGCCACGCTTTTGGCCTCGAGCTCGGTCACACGCGTGCGCTTCTCGTCCAAATGAAGATACGACTCGACCTCGCCGAGCCGGTCCGCAAACGCGTCCAGCTCGGCGGGCGTTACCTCTAAAGCCTCGGCCATTAACGATTCCTGCCGTGGCAGTACTTGAACTTCTTGCCGCTGCCGCAGGGGCAAAGGTCGTTGCGGCCCACGTTGACATAAGGGTCATCGCTCTCGGACTTGCGGTAGGTGGTCACCTTGCCGCCGTTGTTGACAGCAGCCGGGCCTCCCTGGACGGCCGTACGAGCCTGAACCTGTGCCTGCTTGCGCAGCACCGAGCTGCCGTTGTCGCCATCGACGTCGGCGGGGCCGGAGAAGCGCGCACCCTCGAGCGCGGGGTCCTCCTTGTGCTCAACGGCGTGCGGGGCGGCCTTGATCTCGATGCGCAGGACGGTGCGCAGGTAATCCTCGTACATGGTGTCGACGAGCATCTGGAAGGCACCATAGGCCTCAGTCTTGTACTCGACCAGCGGGTCGCGCTGACCAAAGCCGCGCAGTCCGATACCGGTCTTGAGGTAATCCATCTCCTGCAGGTAGTTCATCCAGCGGGTATCGATGACGCGCAGCATGACCTGGGTGTTGAGCTCGCGCATGAGGTCCTCACCCAGGCGCTCGGCCTTCATGTTGTAGCACTTCTCAACGTAGGCCAGGACATCGGCAGCCAGGGCCTCGTAATCCTCGTCGGGGAACTTGGGCGTATCGATATGGCCGGTCAGCTCCACGACCCACTTGCGCAGGCCCTCAAGATCGCGCTCGCCATCGTGGCTGTCCTTGGTGCAGAACTCCTGCACGCAGCGATACACGGTGTCGTGCATGACCTCGGTGATGTGGTCGGTCAGGTCCTTGCCATCCAGAATCTTGTTGCGCTCGGCGTAGATGACCTGGCGCTGCTTGTTCATGACGTCATCGTACTCAAGGACGCTCTTACGCATGGAGAAGTTGATGCTCTCGACCTTGTGCTGGGCGCTCTCGACGGCCTTGGAGATGATCTTGTGCTGGATGGGCATGTCGTCGCCCATGTCGGCCGTGACCATCATTTTGGAGACGCGGTCCATCTTGTCGCCGCCGAACAGGCGCATGAGGTCGTCCTCGAGCGACAGGTAGAACTGGGTCTCGCCCGGATCGCCCTGACGACCGGAGCGGCCGCGCAGCTGGTTGTCGATACGACGGGACTCATGGCGCTCGGTGCCGATGACGGTCAGGCCGCCGGCGGCAAGCACGCGCTCGCGCTCGGCCTTGCAGGTCTCCTTGGCCTCGGCGTTAAACTGCTCGAGCTGCTCGGGCGTCACGTCCTCCATGGTCAGGCCCTCGTACTCAAGGCGCTCGCGCACCAGCTCGTCGGGGTTGCCGCCCAGCAGGATGTCGGTACCACGACCGGCCATGTTAGTAGCGATGGTCACGGCGCCGTAGCGTCCGGCCTGGGCAACGATATGAGCCTCGCGCTCGTGATGCTTGGCGTTGAGGACCTCGTGCGCGATGCCGCGCTTGGTAAGGGCGGCCGACAGCTTCTCGGAGCTTTCGATGGAGACGGTGCCCACCAGGACCGGCTGGCCCTTGGCGTGACGTCGCTCGACGTCGTCGGCAACGGCGTTGTACTTGGCCTGGATGGTGCGGTACACCAGGTCCTCGTGGTCAACACGCTGAACGGGCTTGTTGGAGGGGATGACCTCGACAGGCAGTTTGTAAATCTCGCGGAACTCGGCGTCCTCGGTGAGTGCCGTACCGGTCATGCCGGAGAGCTTGTCATAGAGACGGAAGTAGTTCTGCAGGGTGATGGTGGCCAGCGTCTGGTTCTCCTCGCGCACGAGCACGCCCTCTTTGGCCTCGATGGCCTGGTGCAGACCCTCGGAGTAGCGGCGGCCTTCCATGATGCGGCCGGTGAACTCGTCGACGATCTTGACCTCGCCGTTGGTGACCACGTACTGCTTATCGCGGTGGAACATGTACTGGGCCTTCAGCGCCTGCTGCAGGTGGTTGACCAGCTGGCCCGAAAGGTCGGCATAGATGTCATCGATGCCCAGGCGGCGCTCGATCTTCTTAAGGCCGCGCTCGGTGGCGGCGATGGTGTGCTTGGCCTCGTCCATGACGAAGTCGCCCGTGGGCTCGACGTCCTCGGTGGCGGTGAGCATGTCGTGCGAGACGTCCTCGCCGCGCTCAAGGCCGCGCACGGCACGCGCGAAGTCCTTGTAGGTGCTGGCGGACTTGGTGCCGGCGCCCGAGATGATGAGCGGGGTACGCGCCTCGTCGATCAGGATGGAGTCGACCTCGTCGACGATGGCGTAATGGTGGCCGCGCTGCACGCGCTGCTCGGGGCGGGTGACCATGTTGTCGCGCAGGTAATCGAAACCGAACTCGGAGTTGGTACCGTAGGTGACATCGGCCTGGTAGGCGGGGCGCTTAAGCTCGAGCGGCATGTTGTTCTGCAGCAGACCGACGGTCATGCCCAGGTACTTATAGATGCGGCCCATCCACTCGGAGTCACGCTTGGCAAGGTAATCATTGACAGTAACGACGTGCACGCCCTTGCCGGCAATAGCGTTGAGGTAGCCGGCCAGCGTGGAGACCAGGGTCTTACCTTCGCCGGTCTTCATCTCGGCGATATGGCCCTCATGAAGCGCCATGGCGCCGATGAGCTGTACGTCAAAGTGACGCATGCCCGTGATGCGCTTGGAAGCCTCGCGCACGGTGGCGAAAGCCTCGGGGAGCATGTCGTCGAGCGACTCGCCGTTGGCGTAGCGCTCGCGGAACTTATCGGTCTGGGCGCGGAGCTCCTCCTCGGTCATCTTCTCAAACTGGGGCTCAAGACCGTTGATCTGGTCAACGATCTTGTAGTAGCGCTTAAGGTCCTTATCGGATCCAAAGGACAGCAGCTTTGACATGAATCCCATGTGGTTTTCCTTTTTGGCCATCGCCCACGCCGTGCAGCTGCGGGCGAGTTAAACACAGATGATTGTACTTTAGCCAAACAAGGCGCGGCCTATACGGTCGACCTCGACCGCCACGTAATAACTACGACCAACCTGCCAAAAAGGGACAGGTCTATATTGGCAGGCTTTATCTGGGCAAACGCTGTATCTCTACCTTTTGGTGCAATGGGGACAGGTTGGTTTGCACCAATAAAAAGAAAAGGGCCGCGCACCCAAACGGATGCACGGCCCTTATGCCATGAATGCGAGTGTTTGCTCAGCGAGCTATTTACTCAGCAGCCTCGGTGGTCTCGGCCTCGGCAGCGGCCTCCTCGACGGGAGCCTCTGCGGGAGCCTCGGCGGCCTGCTTAGCAGCCTCCTCGGCAAACTTAGCGGCACGCTTGGCCTTCTCGGCAGCCTTAGCCTCAGCGGCGGCCTTGCGAGCAGCCTCGGCCTCAGCAGCCTTGGCGGCCTTAGCAGCCTTGGCCTCCTCGGCCTTCTTGAGCTGGGCGGCAGCGGCGCCACCGAACTTGTCGGCGAAGCGCTGGACGCGTCCACCGGTGTCGACGAACTTCTGCTGGCCGGTGTAGAACGGGTGGCACTCGTTGCAAAGCTCGACCTTCATCTCGGACACGGTAGCGTGCGTCTTGAAGGTGTTGCCGCAGGAGCACGTCACCGTGCACTCGACATACTGGGGATGGATACCCTGCTTCATGGTAGGACTCCTTATTGGTCAGGCGCTGGTTACCGATCAGCGCATAAGGCGTCTTGGTTTCCGACCAAGACAACAAACTCGGCTATGGTACCACGGCGCCGCGTGTCCCACAAAAGGTTCACGGTCTTTTCGGCACAACGCGAGGAAAAATGACCCACGGATTACCGACAAATGGTCCCATGAATTACCTTCAAAACGACCCACGCACTGGTAGAACGTTGCAAATTTCAACGTTCTGGAATCGTGGGTGCTGACGGTTTGCCATTGCGAGAGGCATGGCGGCTCGACCATCAGGATAATCTCGGCGAGAAAATCGACGAGGACAGAGGGACGGCAGTATTGGAGCTATCGAAACGAATGGCAAGGACGAGATTATGGAGATGCCCGCCGAGGTCGACTTCTCCGACAGCGTTCCGAACCCCTACATCGGGAAGGTGCGCCGCCGCGTCACTATGAACATCGACGGCTAGAACATCGACTACTTCAAGGCGGAGTCCGCCCGTACAGTGGTGCCGTATCAAGTCATCATCAGCATGTACCTGGCCGAGTGCCGCGGGCGGAGGAAGCGTCTGACGTTCGCGAACTGCAGTGGTGAGCATTCCCGCTTGGGCCGTAAAAGGAAGAGGGGGCTGGCAAGGCCAGTCCCCTCTTCTCTCATGACACTCGATTTGCATTTACGGCACGACGAAAGCCGGGCCGCTGGTTACCTTGTCAAATTCGAGCACCGACGTTCCGGTGTTCAAATAAAGGCTTCCTTGGTTTCCGTCTGCGGAGGCGTAAGCCAGGTGGACAAATCCGTAATCATCTCCTGATTGGTCGGCCAACATGAAGATGTTCGGATCGCCGGTTGTCTCAAATGAACCGTCGGTCACATTTCCATTGCTGTCGACGATTTGCCACCTGTTTTCGTCTTCCCCAAGGAAGGAGAGCTGGGTTAAGCCGGTCTCGTGGTCTCGGTACACTCCGTCTAGGCGGAACCCTTCGGAAATGCCATGTTTCAAGGTGTTCGCATCTTTTATGGATACGGCAGAGACTGCGATTGCGGCTATCGCGACCAATAACGCCAGCGCAATGGGTATTTTGGCGGAGCCGGTCTTCATGTCATTCACCTCCCTCGTATGTATCGAGGTATTCCTGCTTGAGCGTCTGCG